>CAZTLH010000285.1:0-4218 GCA_964614335.1 uncultured Gammaproteobacteria bacterium | reverse complement strand
GCCCTGGATATTGGCTATTATTATGCCAAAGAACATTATCCGGATGTCTGCCAAATTGCCGTGGAACGACGCGACTGTGTCGGTGATTTTATCCTGGTTGACGGCAACACCGCGACCGGTCTTGGGGCTTTGTACGGCGGGGCAACCTTCGCTGGCTGGTACCCGATCACCCCGTCAACCTCGGTGGTCAATGCTTTCGAGAACTATAGCAACAAACTTCGTATCGAAGCTGAGAGTGGTCGCAGGAAATTTGCCGTGGTCCAGGCTGAAGATGAGCTAGCAGCCATCGGCATGGTCATCGGAGCTGCCTGGAATGGCTCCCGGGCTTTTACCGCGACATCCGGTCCGGGTATTTCGTTGATGAACGAATTTATTGGTCTCGCTTATTTTGCTGAAATACCGGCTGTCATTGTCAATGTACAACGTGCCGGGCCCAGTACCGGTATGCCTACCCGCACTCAACAGGGTGACCTGCTGACCTGTGCCTATGCTTCTCATGGTGACACGCGTCATCCCTTGTTGTTTCCCTGCAATCCGGAAGAATGTTTTGACATGATGGCGACTGCACTGGATCTTGCCGATCGTCTGCAGACACCGATCTTTGTCATGAGTGATCTCGACTTGGGGATGAATGACAATCTCAGCCCGCCGATGGTCTGGGATGACAAACGACGCTATGATCGCGGCAAGGTGCTGGACGCCAAGGCGCTGGATGAACGGAAAACCGCCTGGGGTCGTTATCTGGATGAAGACGGGGATGGTATTCCGTATCGTACCTATCCCGGTACCCATGCGACCAAAGGATCTTACTTCACCCGGGGTTCATCACATGATGAATACGCCAGATATACCGAGCGCAGTGATGCCTACGAGCGGGATATGCAGCGGTTGATGGTGAAATGGCAGACGGCAAAAACGCTGGTCCCTGCACCCCATGTTCGTACCCGCGGTGCGGACAGCAACTATGGCGCACTCTTTTTTGGTACCAGCACACACTCTTCTTACGAGGCACTGAGTGGGCTGAATAATGAGGGTGTGCCGATCAACAGTATGCGTATCCTCGGCTTTCCGTTTCACCTGGATATCAAAAAATTCATCGACAAGCATGAGTTGGTGTTTGTCATTGAACAAAATCGTGATGGCCAAATGCGGTCGCTGTTGATCAATGAGTGTAATATCAACCCGGACAAGCTGATATCCGTGCTCAATATTGATGGCATGCCGATCACGGCTCGTTTTATTTCTAAACGGATACACAGTGTGCTGACCGATAATAAAGTCACTGCCATAAACGCGTCTGTCGCTGAGTGAGGTAGTTTATATGTCATTTATTCGTCCCAGTTTTCGTCACCCTGATCTGCCGGTCAACAAAATCGGTTATACCCGTGTGGACTACGATGGTGCGTTGTCAACCCTGTGTGCCGGTTGTGGCCATGACTCGATCACCAATGCCATTATTCAGGCCTGTTTTGAGTTGTCGCTGGAGCCGCATCGTATTGCCAAGCTTTCTGGCATCGGTTGTTCATCAAAGACACCGGCCTATTTTTTGGGTAATTCCCACGGCTTCAATGCCGTGCATGGGCGTATGCCCGCGGTGGCCACCGGTGCGGTGATGGCGAATCGTGATTTGACCTATATCGGTGTCTCGGGGGATGGTGATACGGCTTCAATCGGTATGGGGCAATTTGTCCATGCAGTACGAAGAAATCTGGATATTACCTATATCACCATGAACAACGGGGTCTATGGACTAACCAAGGGTCAGGATTCAGCCACAGCCGATCTCGGTTCCGCCAGCCGCAAAGGCATTGCCAATCCCTTCGCCCCCATCGATCTGTGTGCCAATGCCATACAGCTTGGTGCCGGTTATGTCGGGCGCAGCTTTTCGGGTGACAAACAGCAACTCGTACCCATGCTCAAGGCTGCGCTGTCGCACAAGGGTTTTTCCTTTATTGATGTCATCTCACCCTGTGTAACCTTCAATAACAGTTCCAGTTCAACCAAGAGTTATGAATGGATACGGGAAAATGTCAGAGCATCTGAAATGTTCGATTTCATACCCGCACGTGAAGAAATCACCGTCGACTACGAGGAAGGGAGCAGGGCAAAGGTGACCATGCATGACGGTTCGGTCATCCAGTTGCATAAAGGTAATGGTCAATTTAATGTCCAAAGTCGACGTTCCGCACTGGCCGCATTGGAAGATCATCGTCATGAGGGAAACATTCTGACCGGTCTGCTGTATATCGATGCCGAATCCCAGGATTTGCACAACATCCTGAATACCTCCGAAACTCCCCTTAATGCCATGAATGAAGAGGACCTGTGCCCGGGATCTGCAGTTCTTGAACAGATTAATCAAGGGCTGCGATAAATTTATCGTCTTCTTGTGACAGCAAGCGTTGCCGCTAGCCGTGAGTTTGCAGACTGTTTCGGGAAATTTTAGCCATTAAGCGGTTTTATAATAAGCGAAACCCTGGCTGGTCGTGAGCTCTGGCTCGATTGACAGGTCGTTGATTGCATATTTGTGATCTTTTTACCGTGTTTGTCTGTGTTAGAATTTGCCATTGTTTAACAGTGATGGATGGCACAAGATGAGCGGTGAAACACTTTATGACAAGATCTGGCGACAGCATGTTGTACGCCAAGAGACGGACGGTTCTACACTGCTGTACATCGACCGTCATTTGCTGCATGAAGTCACATCACCACAGGCATTTGCCGGTCTTGAACTAGCTCGTCGACCGCTGTGGAACACCGCTGCGAACCTGGCCGTGGCTGATCACAATGTCCCTACCACCAATCAGTCCGGGGGTATCGAAGATCCGATATCACGATTGCAGGTCGATACCCTGGACCAGAATTGCGAAAAATACGGCATAACCGAATTCCGGATGCTGGATGAACGACAGGGCATTGTTCATGTGATCGGCCCGGAACAGGGGGCCACACTGCCGGGGATGACCATCGTCTGCGGTGATTCCCATACCTCAACCCATGGTGCCCTGGGTGCATTGGCCGTCGGCATTGGCACTTCAGAAGTAGAACATGTCCTGGCAACCCAGTGTTTGGTGCAGAAAAAGGCCAAAGCCATGCGTGTGGTGATCGATGGCCGTCTGGGGCAGGGTGTTTTTGCCAAGGATGTAGTATTGGCCATTATCGGAACCCTGGGCACCGCGGGTGGCACCGGTTACACCATCGAATTTGCTGGGGAAGTCATCCGGGAGATGAGTATGGAAGGGCGTATGACCGTCTGTAATATGAGTATTGAGGCGGGTGCGCGTGCCGGTATGGTTGCGGTCGATGAGACCACGATCAACTATGTTCAGGGACGACCTTTTTCCCCTGCCGGGGAAAATTGGGCCCTGGCAGTCCAGGCCTGGCAACAGTTGCATAGTGACGATGATGCGGTTTTCGATCGGGAGGTACACCTCGATGGCAGCCAGATCAAGCCACAGCTCACCTGGGGTACGAGCCCGGAGATGGTCATGGATATTGGTGAGCAGATCCCGGATCCAGAGCAAGTGACCGACGCTGCCAAACGACAGGGAATGACCAGGGCGCTGCAATATATGGATCTCGAACCCGGGATGAAAAATACCGATATCAAGATTGACAAGGTGTTTATCGGCTCCTGTACCAATGGTCGTATTGAGGATTTACGCGCCGCTGCGGCGGTTATCAAGGGTCGTAAAGTTGCCCCGACACTGAAACTGGCGCTGGTGGTACCAGGCTCGGGTCTGATACGCAAACAGGCCGAATCAGAAGGGCTTGACAGGATTTTCCTCGATGCAGGATTTGAATGGAGAGAACCCGGCTGTTCCATGTGCCTGGCCATGAACTCAGACATTCTGATGCCAGGTGAACGATGCGCTTCGACCTCAAATCGCAATTTTGAAGGCCGTCAGGGCAAGGGAGGCAGAACCCATCTGGTATCACCGGCCATGGCTGCAGCCGCTGCGATTGCCGGCCATTTTGTCGATGTCAGAAATTTGCAGGGGGAACAGTGATGCAAGCCTTGACTACATTGCAGGGATTGGTGGTGCCGATTCATCGGGATAATGTGGATACCGATGCGATCATACCCAAGCAATACCTTAAATCGATCGTGCGGACCGGATTCGGTGTTAATTTGTTCGACGATTGGCGTTATCTTGACCTCGGTGAACCCGGTCAGGATCATGGCATTAAAAAGAAAGGGCGCAAAAGAAAAAATGC
>CAZTLH010000284.1:0-4224 GCA_964614335.1 uncultured Gammaproteobacteria bacterium | reverse complement strand
AACGACAGCCAAAGACCGGCAAATACAGCAACGCGGTTTGAAAAGAGGAACCTCACGGTGAATAACAGACACCGAGAAACATTATTGAGGTCAGGGCCGCGATCAGGATCATATTGTAATATTCAGCCATGAAAAAGACCGCAAATGCCATACCGGAATATTCAACATGAAAACCAACGATCTCGGACTCGCCTTCAGCAACATCAAATGGAGCACGATTGGTTTCAGCGACACCGGAGATAAAATAGACGATGAACAACGGAAACAATGGCCACATAAACCATTGGTGTATGCCACCGGCCTGGTGCTGTACGATCTGACCCAGATTGAGTGATCCGGCGACCATTAACACCCCGACCAGAGCAAATCCCATGGCGATTTCATAGGCCACGATCTGCGCGGCCGACCGCATGGCGCCTAGAAAAGGATACTTGGAATTAGATGCCCAGCCGGCGACAATAATACCGTAAACCCCTACTGAGGTCAGCGCCAGTACGTACAACAGCCCCGCATCAATATCAGCAATAACCAGATTTTCGGTAAACGGGATGACTGCCCAGGCCGCCAGCGCCGGACCCAAAGCAAGCACCGGTGCCAGCAAAAAGAGAAACCGGTCGGATCGGGTCGGCAACACGATCTCCTTCATCATCAGCTTCAGGGCGTCGGCAATCGGCTGCAGCCAGCCTTTTGGACCCACCCGGTTTGGGCCAATACGAACTTGCATATAGCCGATGATCTTGCGTTCGGCAAAGGTCAGATACGCCACACAGAGCATCAGCGGGAGGACCACGATGACGATCCTCAGTAAATTCCAGACCCCGATCTGCAACCAGACGGGCAAACTGTTCCAAAGATTGAGAAACCAGTCGATCATGTCATTTCCTTCCCAAACGGACACGGCAGGCACCATCTAATGGTGCTGTTTCATGGTAGCCAAGCGGTATCCAGGTACAACCTGTCGGCACACGCTCGTCTACAACCAGTGCTAATGGTAAAGTCACACCGTCAACCCTGCACAGGACTTCCTGCACATCGGTCAAACCCAGTGCCTCGGCCTGTTGTGCATTAATCCTCACCGCCGACCCCGGATTGTCCTGTGTCTGCTGTAATGGGGTTGCCCTTCTGACCATGGCATCAATACGATACAACGGCATATCCGTGATCCGTTGCAGAACATCTGCGCCATTATCAGCAGAATTTTCCACGGCATTAATTTCAATATTGCTGTAACGCACCGTGCCCAAATCCGCCGGCAAGGCCATATCCTCGAGAACCTCGGCACTTGACTGATAGTCAAAATCGTCCAGCTGTAGATTATTCGCCAACACACGCAGTACTTTCCAGGCGGGCCGGGACTCGCCAGGTGGTGTGACTGCAGCTTGCATCGACTGTACAATACCCGCAGCACTGATATAGGTTCCGGAAGTTTCGGAAAAACTGGCAATTGGCAGTTGCACATCAGCATAGTCGCTGGCAGCGGTATGAAATGGCGACAGGGAGACCACAAAGTCGGCCTGTTCCATGGCTTTGGCAGCCTGCATGGATTCCAGACAGTCAAGCTCAGGCTCAAGACCGAGCAAAATATATCCTTTTAATTCGGCTGCCAGCATGGCAGCTACGTCCATACCTTTCTTTACTGATTGATCTGCCAGTACACCACGATGCGGCACACAGCCGGCCAGCCAGGCTGCCGCAGAATTGGCATCCGGCAACCATGCCATACGGCCACCTACTACATCAGCAATCTGCTGCGACAAAGCCACCAGTGTGGAATATTCCGCATGCATAAAGGCCTGACTGCCCAGAACGATCACAGTATCCTTGCCAGTTGCACGCAACTGCTCAGCGATCTGTTTACCTTGATCACCCGCGGGAGCGGTGGCAGCCAACGCTTCGACACGCTCGCCACATTTGCTGTCCAGGGCCAATAATACCGACGCCAGCTGTGCACCAAGCTGATCCGGTTTCACTACAGTCTCGGTTTCCTGGGGAAAATGCTGTCTCCAGTGCATGCTGTTGATACTGGAAATACGTGCGCCAGCAAGACTGGCTCGACGGATATTAAGCCCGATGATCGGCTGATCCTTACGGGGATTTGCACCCACCAGCAACAGACTCCTGGCAGCAGCTACCTCTTCGACACCAAGTTCCATACCAGGACGCATCGGTGCTGCATCATCAGCAGAAAAATCCGTCTGACGCAGGCGATGATCAATATTGCCACTACCCAGAGCACGCAGTAATTTTTGCAGCAAGTAAAATTCTTCAACCGTACTGCCAGGCGCTGCCAGTGCCCCAAGCTGGTCTGCTCCGTAGTGCTCGATCAGACCTTTGATACCGGTCACGGTAAAATCCAGTGCCACCTGCCAGGAGACTTCACGCCACTGCTCGTCAACCCGGATCATCGGCTTTGTCAAACGCTGCTCACTGTTATTGCCGACATAACTATAGCGATCCCGATCCGACAACCAACAGTCATTGATGGCCTCATTGACAACCGGCAAGACCCGTTTCACCTGACCGCGAACACTCTGAATCTTCAGATTCGAACCCACACTGTCATGTGGACTTACCGCATTACTTGAGCTGAGTTCCCAGACCCGGGCCGTAAACCGATAGGGCTTGGATGTCAGCGCCCCTACAGGACACAGGTCAATGGCATTCCCGGATAACTCTGAATTCACCGATTCATCCAGAAAGCTGTGAATACTGGAGCGATCACCGCGTCCCAGCATACCAAGCTCCATGACCCCGGCGATTTCGTGCCCAAAACGGACACAACGCGTGCAATTTATGCAGCGGGTCATTTCGGTAGCAATCAATGGCCCCATATCCGGACTGACCACGGCATTCTTGCGCTCAGTGAAGCGTGACACATCCTCGCCATAACCCAGGGACTGATCCTGCAGTGGGCATTCACCACCCTGATCACAGATAGGGCAATCCAGCGGGTGATTGATCAGCAGAAATTCCATGGTCGATTTTTGCGCCGCCCTGGCTGCAACCGATCGGGTGGAGACCTTCATTCCTTCACTGACCGTTGTGGCGCAGGCAGGCAAGGGTTTGGGGGCTTTTTCCACTTCCACCAGACACATCCGGCAATTTGCTGCCACCGTCAATTTGCGATGATAACAAAACCGTGGAATATAAATCCCTGCTTCGTCAGCAGCTTCAATGATTTTGATGCCGTCACGAACCTGTAGTTGTTTGCCGTCTATTTCAATACTGGGCATGGTGCCTTTGTCCGTCTCAAGCTGCCTGACTGCCGGCCGGATCGACAATCAATCGCTCCAGCTCAGCACGATAATATTTTAAAAATCCCTGTACGGGCATTGCCGCAGCATCACCCAGGGCACAAATCGTACGGCCACGGATATTGGTCGCCACTGATTCCAGCAGATCCAGATCACCCGGGTTGCCCTCACCCCGGCGTATCCGCTGCACCATACGATGCAACCAACCGGTACCTTCCCGACAAGGGGTGCACTGACCACAGGATTCCTCATGATAAAACGCCGTGATCCGTTCCAGTAATCTGACCAAATCGGTGGTCTCATCCATGACGATGACTGATCCTGCTCCCAGCATGGAACCCGCCTTGGCGATGGAATCGTAATCCATGGTACAGGCCATCATCACTTCTGCTGGCAATATCGGGGTCGAGGAGCCGCCAGGGATCACCGCCTTGAGTTTGCCACCATTGAGCATACCGCCAGCCAATTCGAGCAACTCCGGAAATGGCGTACCCAAGGGTATTTCATAGACCCCGGGCCGGTTCACATGGCCGGAGACCGTAAACAGCTTGCTGCCGCCATTTTTCGGTATACCCATTTCAGCGAACCAGGTTGCACCGTGGCGCAGAATCGCCGGCACCGATGCCAGGGTTTCGGTATTGTTGATTGTTGTCGGTTGTCCAAACAACCCCACTTGTGCCGGAAAGGGGGGTTTAAGAAAACGCGGTTGCCCTTTTTTGCCTTCCAGAGACTCCAGCAGGGCGGTTTCTTCGCCGCAGATATAGGCACCGGCACCCAGGTGCACATAAGACATAAAATCGACACCGGAGCCCAGGATATTCTGTCCCAGCAAGCCGGCTTCTTTAGCCTCATCGATGGCTTTCTGGAAACGTTCATACGGCAACCAGAATTCGCCGCGGATGTAATTATAACCAACGGTAGCCCCGATACAGTAACCGGCGATCGCCATGCCTTCGACCAGGGCATGGGG
>CAZTLH010000283.1:0-4229 GCA_964614335.1 uncultured Gammaproteobacteria bacterium | reverse complement strand
ATGGGTTTGGTGTCCGGTGCTTCCTGGCCCATGGCCTTGAGGATCAGTTCCATATTGGCGCCCATATCGGTTTCATCGGCCACCAGACAGGCTGGTGATTCGGTCAAACGGTTGGTCAGACGGACTTCCTTGACCCGTTCATCCAGTGATTTTTTGATGGCCTCGAGCAAATCACCGTATTCCTTGGTGGCTTTTTTGACATCCTTTTTCTCTTTTTTCGACATCATTTCCTCGATGTCATCCAGCCCACCACGGGAAACGGATTTAATCGAACGTTTTTCGAATTCCGTCAAATGACCCACCAGCCATTCGTCGATGGTGTCAGTCAGAAGCAGTACTTCGATGTCGTTCTTTTTGAACACCTCAAGGTGGGGGGAGTGCGCTGCAGCCTGATAGCTTTCTGCAGTCAGATAATAAATATTTTTTTGTTTGGCCGGCATCCGGTTAACATATTCGTCCAGTGAAACGATCTGGTTTTCGCCGTCACTCTTGCTGGTTGAAAAACGAAACAGTTTTACCAGGTTGTCCTTGTTGGATGGATCATCAACAATGCCTTCCTTCATGACTTTGCCAAACTGATCCCAGAAGGTTTGGTATTCTTCCGGCTGTTTTTCGGCCAGCCTGGTTAGTTCGGCAAGTATCTTCTTCACTGATCCGGCGCGAATTTTGTCAATCAGCTGATTGTTTTGCATGAATTCACGGGATACATTCAGAGGTAAGTCTGCTGAATCGACGATACCGCGCACAAAACGCAGATATGGTGGCAGCAACTTGTCATTATCTTCGGTGATGAAGATACGCCGCACATACAGTTTCAAACCATGACGATGTTCGCGGTCCCATAGATCGAATGGGGCCTTGCGGGGGATAAACAGCAGGGTGATATATTCCTGTTTGCCTTCAACAAAGTTATGAATAACCTTTAATGGGGCTTCCTGATCATAACTGAGCGATTGATAAAAGCTGTTGTACTCCTCTTCCTTGATCTCTCTTTTCGGTCGGGCCCATAGTGCAGAACCCTTGTTGGCGGGCTCCCACTGGGGTTGATCGAGCACAACCTTGTCGTCTTTTTTGTCCTTTTCGTCCCTGGTTTCAGGCTCTTTCGGTAAATACACCGGCATCGAGATGTGATCTGAATATTTGCTGACAATACTACGCAGACGCCAGGTGTCGAGAAATTCCTTGGCATCCTCACGCAATTTTAATGTGATCTCGACACCATTGCCATCGAATTCAGTTTCTTCGATGGTATAGCCACCCTGACCATCGGAGATCCATTTGACGGCTTCATCGCTGTCGGCTCGACGGGTGATCAGCGTGGTTTGGTCGGCGACCATGAATACCGAATAAAACCCGACTCCGAACTGGCCGATAATATGAACATCCTTGGCCTGTTCCTTGGACATGTTTTCGATAAAGGCTTTGGATCCGGAGCGGGCAATCGTACCGATATTCTCGATCACTTCATCCCGACTCATGCCAATGCCATTGTCACGTATGGTCAGCGTATTCTTTTCCTTGTCTGCAGAAATGTGGATGGCCAGCTCTTCTTCAGTGGCGGCCTGCAGGGCGTCATTGGTCAAGGCTTCAAAGCGAAGTTTGTCGCAGGCATCGGATGCATTTGAAATCAGTTCGCGCAGAAATATTTCCTTGTCACTGTATAAAGAGTGAATCATCAGGTGTAATAACTGCTGGACTTCGGTTTGAAATACGTGTTTCTCAGCGCTAGACATGGTGTGGCTAAGCCTCCGGTAAAGTGGAATATAGATGGATGACAGTATTAATTGTCAGGTGACGGTTTCTCAATGTCATCCTGACACTGAATTCGCTATTATCATGGGTGCGCAAGATCAGAGTTTCAAGTGCCCGATAGGAGGAAGTTTGAATTCCCGATAATCCTATGGTACACCGAGGCTGCAGACAGCTCGAGACTATGACGTAATATCTTGTTGCTGCTTCTTAACATTATTGGTGGATTGAGACAGGATAAATACCATAGACAAGCCAAGGATCTGGCCCACCAGCATGATGCCAAAGGCGAGCCGGTAGCCGGTAGCGGCATAAACACCAGGGCTGAGCAGCCATAAATTGATGATGGCTCCCATCCCCCATTGGGCGGCAAATGCTGCCACAAACACCAGCAGGTTCAATGTGGTGTTGACTCGTCCGGTCAGGTTGCTGGCGAAACTTTGTGACAGTGCGGCATAACTTAATATGCCGGTGGTGCCGAGAAAGCCATAGCCGATCCAGAGCAGTGTCTGGGAAGGTATCAGACCCATCAACATGGCGAGTTGCAGCAACATAAACGATGACATGCCGGTTATGGCAACCGGCAGGGTATTGATGCCGGCGCGGTTGAGCCGACCGGTCAGCCAGCCGAAGAACAGAAATCCGCAGATCATGGAGGCCGCCATGGCCGAGAGAATTGTGGCGGTTGAAGATCGTTGCAGGTGACCTATATCGGCCATCCAAGGGGCCGCCCAAAGACTTTGTGTGGCCAGGAAGGTGGCCTGTGACAGTGTGGTGACCGGGGCAATACGCCAAAATGCCCTGCTGTGTAGAATCTGGCCAAAACCACTTGCAGGATTACTGGTGTGCTCCATGTCATCGGCTCGATGATTCGGTATAAACCACCAGATCAGAAGGGCAACAATGACACAAAGTATCGCCAGACCGATAAAAATACCCCGCCAGTCGGTGTATTGCAACAAGGCCTCGGTGGGTGCAGCGGCGAGCAGGGCGCCGCTGCCACCGGCAGCCATTTGTACCCCATTTACCAGCGCCAACCGATGAGCTGGAAACCACAAGGCATAGGCCTTGAAGGCCGCCATCAGACAGGCTGAAACGCCAAGGCCAATCAAACCCCGTCCAATCACCAGCCCACTGAGCTGGGTAGCCATGGCAAATGTCAGGGCACCGGCTGCGGCCACCAGCAAGAGTGCGGATTCCGATAAACGTGGCCCCCAGCGATCGAGCACTACACCCAGCGGTAACTGGGCCGCAGCAAAGGTCAGAAAGTAGGTACTGGTCAACAATCCGAGGGCATTGGCATCCAGCTGTAGCTCATTGACCAGATCCGGAGCAATAACCGCGTTGACGGTGCGAAAGATATAGGACAGGCAATAACCCAGCGAGAACGGGATGACAATTCGCATTATGGAGGCGACAGAATCGGTTTTAACACTCACAGGGAGGGGTCCTCAGATAGTTTCAACAGTCGTATTGGCCCTGAAATTGACGGTCTTTTGGTACTCCGTGGTCAAAACTGCGTTCCAGAAATGTCCAGTGACCACCCGCTTCGACAAGTAGTAGAGAAGAACAGCGGGTGCCGTACTCTTTCCCTTGGATAAAGATAGGCGCCAATTGCCGTTCAAGTTCCAGGTCAACCCCGGTATCAGGCAATTGCGGATCAGCAGGTTGCCAGCGATCATGCAATATGGATAATAGTGACGATGGTTCCGGTTGCTCGTTTTTGAGTACATTGGTCAATAATTTCTTGCTCCGTTCCGTCTTGGGCCATTGCGTCGTCGGCAGACCATTGCTGATACAATGTACTCCGTCATCAAGTGGCACGATACTCGAATCAGCACTGCAATACCGCCAGAGTCCATTTTGATCGCCGGCCAGTAAATTAAAACCATTGTACTGATTCCGCTGCCGATCTATGTTGCAGAACCAGGACTCGGCGGCCGTATCCTGGAGCAGAAAATCGGTGACCAGTTGTCCCCGGGAGCGAGGTTTATTCGATTGTTGTCTGCCATCCCTGAGGTTGGTGACTGCCGCAATACGGCCATTTTCACCACAACCGAACCAGCCGCCACCCGCCTGCAGATCGCGGCCTGCGAGGATGACCGGTTCAGTTTTCCAGTAGTCCAGACTTGTCGTCGGGCGGGCACGCCACTCATCCCGGTTGGCTGCGATAATCAAGCGATATCCGGGGTGGGCATGCCAGGCAATCAGAATCAGGCACATGTCTGCATTCCGGTTCTGGTTTGCTGCTGTCGACCCATGGTCAAGGCAGGGTGATATGTGGTTTGTCCGAAGGACGGTATAATGATACGACACGGCCCAGACGTTGTACCAGTGCAGCATGGTGGTATTGGCAAATATTTTCGATCAGATGCTGGCTGTCTTCTTTGCTGAGGGTGGGCAGACGTAGTTTTAATAACTCATGGTGTGACAGGGCGCTGTCAATTTCCTTATGCACAGCACCGGTCAGGCCCTTGGCT
>CAZTLH010000282.1:0-4231 GCA_964614335.1 uncultured Gammaproteobacteria bacterium | reverse complement strand
TCCTGTTTGCGGTACTATTTTCGCGCAATTTCTTAGCTTATCAACCTGTCCTAATTATGGGGGGCACTTCAGGGTGCCATTAACCTGCTTCACTTGTTGACCGGAAAATACCACCGCCCCGTATTGGAGCGACGGATATTTCTTTTTCTCGATATCAAGGGCTCGACCTCCCTGGTTGAGCGCCTGGGTCCTATCGAAACCCGTGCATTGATTGGAAAATTCTTCTTTGATATCTCGGCCCCCATTACTGATCATGGTGGTGAAATTTATCGCTTTACCGGTGATGGAGTCGTTGCTGTCTGGGACTGGAATCAGGGAATCGTGAAAAACCGTATTGTTCGTACTATCGATGCTATTGGTTGCGCCATCCATAATGAAAGCGATTACTATCGTTCAAACTTTGGCCAAATCCCCGAGTACCGCATCGGTGTTAACGGCGGTCCTGTAGTCACCAGTGAAGAGGGCGATACCAAGCGTGCAATTGGCTTCTATGGTGATACGATACATATCGCTGCCCGCCTGGAGCACAAGGCTGGGGAACTGGGGGTAAGTTGTATCCTGTCAAAAAATATCGCCGAGCACCAGGTTGGTTTAGGTACGCGTCTACGCCTTTTAGGCAACGAGTTCCTTCGTGGTATCGAAGAGCCTGTGGAGATTTTTGAGCTGAAGCAGATCAGCTGAATGCCTGATATTCGATGACAATACAATTGTTGTAGCTGAACGAGGATTCCTCACGTTCATAGCGTCGCCGACCGACCGTCAAGATAGTTTCCCCCGGTTTGGCATTTTTTGACCAGATGTAGTCTGCAACACCAGACGATGACATGCTGTACAGGGCTGCAATCGTTGGACAATCTTCTTTGCGTGCAGGTCGAGAGTGTTGCTGATTCACCGGTGTTCTCAGATCTCTATCCTTACGGGCCATCATGATTGTGCAGGTATTCAAGCACATTGCCCATCAGAGTATTTATTGTGCTGTATTGTTCATGCGGGACTGACAACATCTCCTCTGCTGTTTGAATATACTGTCCTTCAACTAACTCGTTCCTGCAATTTTCAACGATTATCTGCAATGAGTCTGGTGTTGTTTCCAGGTGAAATTGAAAACCAATAACAGAAGAACCTATTTGGAAGGCCTGATTAGTACAGCCGTTACTGGTTGCGATTAGAGCAGCGCCTGAAGGCAAACAGAATGTTTCACCATGCCAGTGAAAAACGTCAATTTCTTCAGGAAAATGAAATAATCTATCGTTATCTGAGTTTGTTGCCCGAACAGGAAACCAGCCAATTTCTTTTGCAGAATTTGGAAATACTTCACTGCCCAATGAGTTGGCAATGAGTTGTGCACCCAGACAAACACCCAGGGTCGGTTTTCCAGCCTGGATAATACGGTTGATGAATTTCTTTTCTTCTACCAGCCATGGGTAATCCTGTTCATCGTTAACACTCATGGGGCCACCCATGACGACTAACATATCAATATCATCAAGCTCAGGTAGTTCTTCGGGGCTGAAGAATTTGGTACTTGAGATTTCGTACCCTGCAGCTTTAAGCCATGTCTCAATACTTCCGGGACCTTCAAAAGGCACATGTTGTAAATAATGTGCTCGCATTTATTCTCCTGTTGATATAGCAAATGCTTGAATTGAGCCGTGCTGATTGTAGCGCCTGCCCGAATGATTTGTTAGCCGCTGGTGTGTGGTTTGACGGCTGTAAATTTGATACTGGCAACCTCGTTTTGAACAGTATCAAGATCTTCTTTTGCCGGAGCAGGAGTATATTGAGGCCCGGGACAACACGCCATTTCTTCCAATTCCCTGGATGCCAGAAGATGCTGAGCGACAACATGAATGTCTCTAAATCCAATATCTGCAAGGGTCTCGAAATATGAGTCCTTATTGACCGCGCCTCCAACACACCCCGACCATGTGGATTGAAAGCGCATGTGCATACCTGGATCAATCTTTTCTGTGTACACGATATCAGATATGGCAAGACGGCCGCCGGGCTTCAGGATTCGGAAAGCCTCTCGGTACACAGCTTCCTTATCAGGGCACAAATTGATTACACAATTCGAGATTACTACATCAGCAATACTGTCAGGCAAGCCTGTTTGATCCAAATCAGCAACACGAAGCTCAATGACATCGATAACACCGGCCTCAGCTACTGATTGTCTTGCACGCTCAATCATCTCGGGTGTGAAATCTATACCAACAACGTTCCCACCCGCTGCTACCTTTTGCGCCGCGAGAATAATATCAATCCCTGCACCACAACCAAGATCTACGACATATTCTTCTGTCTGTAGCGACGCAAAACCGGTTGGATTACCGCAGCCCCTGGAGAGGCTGAGAGCCATTTCTGGTATTATCGACAGGTCGTCTGGTGTGTAAAGTCCATGTTCAGTTGCGAAGCTTGAACTTTTTGCCGTATCACCCGGACAACAGCAAGAAGCTGCGCTTACTCCAGCCTCAGCGCATTTTCCATAACGCTCTTTTACCGTTTGTTTGATCTTTAAATCACTGCTTTGTACCTCCTTCTGTTGCATCTGCTTGCCACAACAGCTAAGAGCAGGGCATTTAGGGTCCGGTACGGGCTTTCTGACAACCATTACCTCGGCGCCACATATCTTGCAGATATAGTTTTTCCCTTCTTCAGTCATTTGTAGACACCTTTTACACCAAAACCCATCCCTGTAACTGTGACATTGACCTGCAGGCACAAACGTTGTACCTGTCTCGACTACAGGTCTTTTTCAGTTTCTTTCTCATACCACATTATCCTTGTCGGCAAAAAGACCTCCGGATCGCCGCTGTACAGATTACTGAGTGGCGCCGCACGCGTAACGCAGATGTCACCTAGCACCGACGTGCCTCAGCGACAGCTGGACCGGCAATTGTGTGGAGCACAGTATTGGGTGTCAAGATGAATCAGACAGTATCGCTCGACAGGTGAAGTTGGTTTAGGCTTCGGTGTTATTTCTCCGGGGCCTGCATCAAAGCCAGAATACCGGCCAGCAACTGCTGTGGTGTGGGCGGGCAGCCGGCAATGGTGACATCCACAGTTAACACCTTTTCAACACCACCGACACAGGCATAGTTGCAGCCGAATTCCCCGCTATTGATGGCGCAGTTGCCCGAGGCAATTACCCATTTTGGAGATAACATGGCCGCATCGGTTCGAAGCAGTGCGGTTTCCATGCGCCGGGTAACCGGGCCGGTCACCAGCAGCACATCGGCGAATCGGGGAGAGGCCACAAAATGGACACCGTAGCTGGCGATGTTGTAATAGGCATTACTGAGAGCGTGGATTTCCAGTTCACAGGCATTGCAGGAACCGGCATCGACCTGGCGGATGGCGATGCTGCCATGAAAGCGTTGTTTCAGGCCTCTCTTGACGGCGATACCCAGGGCATCAAGGTCATCAGTATGGGTTCAGTGACGATGCCCTGTTTGGCAATTTTTCCTAACATCGAAAACATTTGAAGACCTACAGATCCTGACCGGCATAACTGCCGTTGACTGATTTATTGCAAACCGGAAAATCCGGTACCATATTGCCGTCTATCAGCTGTTCTAGGCAGCGGCAAGGCGGTGCTGGCCAAAAACCGCTTCAAACAGACCGCCGGCCAGGGTATGGCCAATACCAGATACAAGGCAGTCATTATTCGCGCTCCGACAAAGGTTGAGCTTCCCGGCATAATCATGAGCATGTTCAGGGTTTTCCATTGCGGGCATTAATGGTGGGTATGATGCATGGCATGGCCGTTTCCTCACCACTACAGGGTATTCTCTATATTCTGGTCTTCGGCATCGGCTCCATATTTGGCATGGCCATATTGTCGATCGTGGTCTCCATGCCGCTGCGGGTATCCGCCAATCGCCTGGTGCGATTTAATGTCGCTCTGCAACTGCTGATTGGTGTTCTGACCATCAGCATCGGGGTGATGGCCATAGCCCAAAACAGCGGGCTGTTGTCAGTCTGAATCGTACGTTCCTGTCGATACTGGTATCTCCGGCATCATGGCATAGAAAGCTTGTAATACCAGTCTGTTCGCGGATAGCCCTCCCGGGCTTTGGTTTGCCTTTCTGAAGACAGCATGGATGTTTAAGCTGGCGCAATCTCCTGTGGTTCTTGCCCAGCAAAAAATATCGCCACGATTTTCCACGAGCGGGGCACAGCGCAAATTTATCGTGAGTAACGAACTTATTGTCAGACTGATAATGTA
>CAZTLH010000281.1:0-4245 GCA_964614335.1 uncultured Gammaproteobacteria bacterium | reverse complement strand
ATTTAGCTTTTTTGCATAATTAATGGCCTGCTGCAATCCTCGGGTTGGATGTGCGGATTGTTTTTTTGCTTCAATAATGGCGAGGTGCTGATTGTCATTGTGCAGAAGGTAATCAACAAAACAGCGACTACCCCGTTGATTTCCAGTTAATTTGCGCCCGTCTGTAAAGTAATATTCGCGAATAATCTGATGGCTCATCCAACCTGCTGAAATAAGTGCAGGATCGATAAAGTTAGCGCGGGTATCTGCTTCAGATGTCGTTATAGGCTCGCCCAGCAAATAATATGTTCTGTAAAATAATAATTCACGTTATTTTCACTACAATATGGTCACTATAAGGCCATTACACTGACCTCTGGAATGTTTCTCGGACAGTCTCCTGGGTGCATGAACGCCGGTATCGTAATCTATATCAAGGTCTTACAACAACGCCCCGTACCATAAAGATGCATTCTTAAGCGCGAGAGGTATATATAAAGTAAGCCATTTGATTGTGCAGGTGACCGCAGGCTTTTTTGCATGCGGGTACAGTCGTTACCACTAATTTACATCTGGTTACATCGGCGGGTGGTAACGCTCGGTTATTCTATAAACGTAATCACTGGCAATGGTTTCCCATCAACATCAGACTATAGGATTAAAACATGAAACTTCCGGCAGTACTGAAACAGCTCTCTTTTTCGTTTTTTCTTGTGCTCGCAGGCTGTGCCGGAGGTGGCAGCGATTCAGGCAGTGCTGATGATGGCGGCACCACGTACAATGGCACAATCACACAAGTTTACACACCCAGTGCGACAGGTCGCCAGGAGCTCGAATCTGCAGTGGCGTCCTGCACCTACAGTGGCAATGTTTCCGTACACATCAATACCGATGGCTCGGTGACAATAACCAACAGTAATTTGGGAGGACAGAACATAGCAAGTTGCTACATCCTCAGCGAAATCTATAATGCGTCTTTTTCTGGCTCGGCGAATGGCAGCAGCTACCAGGCAACCGCCTCAGCCAGCGGCCCTCACTCCAGCATGAATGGCCAGATATCCGGCACCTACACGACCACCACATTGACAGGCAGCGGCGCTGCCACGATTACAGCAACGACTCTCGAAGGCGCTACAGTTCATTTTTCCGCGACTTTCTCCTTCCAGGCCACTGCTGTTTAAGCAATGATTCCCCGATTTTCCCCTGATTCTCGTTAAATACAGCAAGTATTTGCCTCAAATCCACATCCCCTTGCTACGGCTCCTATTCTCGGACAGCATCCAGGGTTTGATTTCTCAAACAGGCTACTCCCGCCTGGGGGTAGCCAAACACTTCCCTGAAATATAAAATTCCGATTCTCGTTCCTGCTGCAATGTGCTGATACGAGTGATTGATACAGCGGGCAATGGTATAGTAAGCTTTCTATTGACAGACAGCACCGGAGCGTTCAGTGGGGGTATATGAAGTAAGCCATTTGATTGTGCAGGCACGGAGACTGGCTCGTGACTATTATCAATCCACTGGCAAATCACTGCCCGGCATCAGCGCAGAGCTGGCCCGGCATGATGCCGCCAGTCAGCTTGACCTAAAACTGACAGAAGACCCCAATTGTGGTTATGATGCGGTAACCCTCACTCAACCAGAGCAACATTTGCAGATTCGTGGACGGGTCATCTTTGATCCTGAAAAATCCAATCAGCGGGTGGGGCAATTGCGGCTGGACAAACCGTGGGATGTGGCTGTGCTGGTATTGATGGATGCAAGTTTTGCCACCAGCGAAATGTTTGTTGCCAGCCGTCAGGTAATCGAGGCCGCTGCCGCGGGCACATCGGCCAAACGACGGGCCAAGGGCATATTATCGGTGCAGAAGTTTTGCAGTATCGGACAATTGGTCTGGAGCTGTGAAACCGGCCGGGTTGATGGCGCCATCTGGGAACCGGCCAGTAGCGGTGCCGATAGTGTGAATGATTAAATAACACTGGTCGGCGGATACCGCCAGTGATACGAATAGAGAGAAAAATCATGGCTTCATTAGATCAGGGACGCTGTTCTTCATTGCTGGAAACCCTGTGGGAAGACAGTATTATCCCAACTTTATGTGACTATATCAGGATTCCCAACAAGTCCCCCCATTTTGATCCGGACTGGGCTGCAAACGGTCACATGGAGGCTGCGGTGCAGTTGTTAGAGAGCTGGGCCAGGGCTCATGCCTTGCCGGGCATGCAAACCCGGGTGGTGAGACTGGAGGGACGTACACCGGTACTTTTTATCGAAGTGCCAGGCACACTGGATTCAACGGTGCTGCTGTATGGGCATCTGGACAAACAACCGGAGATGACCGGTTGGGATCCGGACCTGGACCCCTGGCAGCCGGTGCGTCGTGGTGAACGCCTCTATGGTCGTGGTGGTGCTGACGACGGTTATGCCCTGTTTGGTAGTCTCGGAGCCATTCATGCCCTGCAGGACCAGGGGTTACCACATGGACGACTATTGTTGTTGATCGAGGCCTGCGAGGAAAGCGGCAGCTATGATCTGCCCTTTTATATGACGGCACTGGCGGAGCAGATCGGCCAGCCGGAACTGGTTGTTTGTCTCGATTCCGGTTGTGGAAATTATGAACAACTGTGGTTGACGACCTCCCTGAGGGGCATGGCCAGTGGCGTGCTTGATGTCCAGGTTCTGGAGCAGGGCGTGCATTCTGGAGACGCGACCGGTATTGTCCCCTCAAGTTTCCGGATCGCTCGACAGCTGCTTGAACGTCTGGAAAATGCCGAAACCGGCGAAATTCGATGGTCTGAGTTGCATTGTGATATCCCGCAACAACGGCGCACACAGGCCGAGGATGCGGCTGCCATATTACAGGAGCAAGTTTATAGCAAGTTTCCTTTTGTCAGCGGTGCCGGTCCCGAGTCGAATGCAGTTTCACAGCTGATAATCCAACGCACCTGGCAACCGGGACTGGAGATTATTGCCGCCGAGGGGATCCCGGCCTTGGCAGAGGGTGGTAATGTCATGCGACCCTCGACCAGTCTCAAGCTGTCATTGAGATTACCGCCACGGGTCAGTGCCACGGCAGCGACTGCATTGCTCAAAGAAAGACTCGAGAGTGCGCCGCCGGCCGGTGTTCGCGTTACCTTTATCGCCGATCAGGCTGCAGATGGTTGGGATGCACCACCGCTGGCGGGTTGGCTGGAGGAAGCCTTGCAACAGGCGTCAATGAATTATTTTGATCGATCGGTGAAGTTTATGGGGGAGGGCGGCAGTATCCCCTTTATGCAAATGCTGGCTGATCGTTTTCCGGCCGCCCAGTTTGTGATCACCGGTGTGCTGGGGCCGGCATCCAATGCCCACGGTCCAAATGAATTTTTGCATTTGGAGTATGCCAAACACCTGACAGCCTGTATCGCCGAAATTCTGGCGGCAGCCGGAAAAAATCATGCTTAGATTTCGCCCAGATGGCAGTATAGACTGGTTACGTAATCTGGCACGTCTTGGACGCAGTCCGGTTTACTGGCTGGCCTTGCTGCTGTTTTGCCTGGTCTCTGAAGGCGGTGCCCTGTATTACCAGTATGTGTTGGAATTCGAGCCCTGCGTACTCTGTATTCAGGTGCGGATCTGGCTTGCGGCGGCAGTATTGATTGCCGTGCCGATGTTATTCCTCTGTCGCTGGCGGTTGATTCCACTGCTGGGTCATATTCTGGTCACCATCATCATGGCGGGTCTGGTGGAACGCTCCTATATGCTGCTCGGTACAGAACGCGGCTGGGTGATGGGTAATTGCAATTTCGATCTGGGTCTGCCGGCGTGGCTGGCACTGGAACAGTGGTGGCCAACAGTATTCGAGGTGCAGGCTTCCTGTGGTTATACACCGGTTCTTTTGTTTGGGATCACCACAGCCGAGGCCTTGATGGGGATCTCGGTCGCGATGCTGATCTTCAGTATGCTTTTGATGGTGGCCGTGGCACTGCGAAAATCCGAATCTTGAACAAATAGCAGGAGCAGCCGTCAGAATTTGTTGGTTATATTTTAGTCAGTTGGTATTTATAGCCATCGAACGAAAAAACAATCGCCGAATTCAGTGTCAGCGGGAGCTTGTGACGGAATAGCAATACAATGCCAGCCATCTGCCCGACTGGTCAGACCCATTTAAATACCGCAATCAGAAATAATACCGACAGCCCGGTCGCGATGAACAGTGGCTGACCGACCAGTGCCAGCCAGAATATGTGAATATAGGCACTGCCCAGCAGGGAGATAAACAGGCGG
>CAZTLH010000280.1:0-4252 GCA_964614335.1 uncultured Gammaproteobacteria bacterium | reverse complement strand
GTATAAAGGAGGCAACAGTATTCTCCGTTTTCATTTGACTACTGATACGTTTACGACCTTGCTCGAGACAACCAGGTCCTGGAAAATCAGGTTGGTACCTGAATGCCTGAAAGCACTAAAAGAGCTATTGTCTGCGGAAAGAATCAAGATCCATTATCAATATCATGCCCCACAAGAATCGGCTGAAATAATTTACGATATATTTTAGGCTCACCAGCTATCAGGAGCTCCTGAGGTCATGGCAGGAAAATTGCCATGGCTATGTATTCCCCAGTAGAATGCAGCTGCTGAAATCAGTGACTCATGGAATATTAGAATGAATTTGAATTATCTGGACTTTGAACAACCTGTAGCAGAGCTTGAGGCCAAGATTGAAGAACTGCGGCTGGTTAATGATAACAGTGGCATTAACATCAGTGAAGAAGTGGACCGCTTGACGAATAAGAGTGTAAAGCTGACACAATCCATCTTCTCCTCATTAAAACCATGGCAAATCGCACAATTGGCACGTCATCCGCTACGCCCCTATACTCTGGATTATTTGCCGTTGATATTTGCCGAATTCAGGGAATTAAAGGGGGATCGCATGTTTGCGGATGACCCGGCCATTGTCGGTGGGCTGGGCAGAATCGATGATATCCCTGTGGTGATTCTAGGCCATCAGAAGGGTCGGGAAACCCGAGACAAATTGCAACATAATTTTGGCATGCCCAAGCCGGAAGGGTATCGCAAGGCACAACGTTTGATGAAATTGGCAGAACGATTTAATTTGCCTTTGGTGACTCTGATTGATACCCCTGGTGCCTATCCTGGTATCGTGGCGGAGGAACGCGGACAGAGCGAATCCATTGCGGTATGTTTAAAACTATTATCGAGATTGCGAACACCGATTGTCAGTGTGGTACTGGGCGAAGGGGGTTCAGGCGGGGCCTTGGCGATTGGTGTTTGTGATCGATTACTGATGCTTGAATATGCAGTTTATTCTGTGATATCTCCTGAAGGTTGTGCTTCGATTTTATGGAAAGATGCGAGCAAAGCCCAGGTGGCTGCGGAGGCAATGAAGATCACCAGTAAAGACTTGCTGGAACATCATCTGGTTGACCGGGTTCTTCCAGAGCCGCTTGGTGGGGCGCACCGAAATATTCAAGAAATGGCGAATACCATCAAAGGGGCCGTACTTGAGGAATTAGGACAATTACAGAATCTTGAACAGGATGAGCTGCTCGAAAACCGATTTCAACGCTTGCTCGAATACGGCAGTTTTCAGGAGATTAGTGCCTGAACACTGCAACTGGGAATGACATCACACCCGCAAGCTTATGGTTGCAATTGCAGGCCTGCGGGGTAGCAGATGGCGATGCACTGGGTGTCGCATTCAGTGGAGGTCTGGACTCGACAGTGCTCCTGCATCTTTGTCGGGATTTACAGGGTGCCCATGCCTTGCAGTTACTTGCATTGCATGTTGACCATGGCTTGCATCCGGATTCCGCGCTATGGAGCAATCATTGCCAAACCATAGCCTCCGAATTGCAAATTCCATTCAGAACTGCCCGCTTAACAGATCTTGACGTGCAGGGCAGGGGGCTGGAGGCAGCAGCCAGAAGCGAACGTTACCGTGTGCTGGCCGGGCTTAATGTAGGCAACAGTCTATTAACAGGACATCACCAGCAGGACCAGGCGGAAACCGTGTTGATGCGTATCACACGTGGCAGTGGGGTGGTCGGGTTGGCTGCCATGCAGTCCGTCTCGTGGATTGAGAATATCCTGGTGGTACGCCCATTGTTGTCCTTTACCCGACAACAACTTTGTGCCTAGGCCGGACGACATGGCTTGAGATGGCTGGAAGACCCTTCGAACCAGGATATTCATCATGATCGAAATCGTATTCGCCATGTGATTTTGCCGCAACTGCGGAAACTGCGACCGGGTGTGGATCAGGTGTTGGCTCGGGTAGCCGGGTATATGTCACAGGCACGCGATATCCTTGAAGAAGTTGCGCTGACTGATCTGGAGGCGGTGTCGGTTAAAGCGCATAGCCATTATGCTGCTGCGGCCGTACTGGATTGCCAGGGATTACAGGCGATGAGTGCCTCCCGCAGAACCAATCTGTTGCAATACTGGATTCGTTCTGCGTTCGGGCATTCCCCATCTGACCGCCAGCAACAGGCGATCAATAGACTGGCAACCGGCGCACAACCATCCGGGCAGGTTCAACTGGGTCTTCACAGTTGCCGACGTTATCGTCAACACCTGCATTTGCTGTTGCAGCTACCCGCTTTGCCATTGCATTCTGTTAAGACAGTTTTTTCTG
This sequence comes from uncultured Gammaproteobacteria bacterium, assembly GCA_964614335.1. Classification (GTDB taxonomy): domain Bacteria; phylum Pseudomonadota; class Gammaproteobacteria; order Arenicellales; family DRJH01; genus DRJH01. Next base: position 1,941 of record CAZTLH010000280.1, on the reverse strand, counting down.
GGCCCAGGCAAATGTTATCCCCCGGCATCGATATTTCTGCTACGCCGATGTCCGGCGGCGGTCTGCGTATCCATGGCAGCGACTATGGAATAGGCTTTCGCCAGGGCAGTGAATGCCTGCGCTGGCATGGCCATCGACGTTCCCTGCGCGGTCTCTTTCAAAGATTCTCAATCCCTCCCTGGGAGCGCGGACGGATCCCGCTGCTGTATCACAAGGATACGCTCGTTGCCGTGGCCGGCTTGTGGATTGCCGATGACTGGCAGGCCACCGGTTCCGAGCAGGGGCTGGTACTATGCTGGGGTCAGGACTTGTTTGGTGCATGAGATCTTGATATGCGATCTTGATTTTTTATTTGGGTGAGCTCACCGAATATTTTCATGGTCAGTCAGCCGAACAAAACGACCAGCTACAATGCCACGTGTTGGTGCGGAACTCAGGAGAATACGACGCGGCCCGTAGGGCAACCGATGACCTGGTTGGTGGTTCTGTAAATTATCTCTCTATCAGCATTCTTGCTGCTTATTGTTTCTGGATATAGATTGGCGGGGACTCCAGTTTTATCCTGATATTGATTGTGACCGAGGTCTACATTTGATATGCTGTGCTACCGTCCGCAATGGGCGGGGCAGGTAAAGTATTCCCTCCCTCTATTGCTCACAATCGAATTTGCAAAACGTGGTCGTTTTGCACAATTTTCTTTGAAAATACCAGTCTGGCTACGTTGTCAGGACTGCATTGTGTGGGTTGATATGAATCAAAATATTATTATTTTCAGGTCTTTTATAAGCAGGCAGATGCGATGAATACCCGTTATATCTTTGTCACCGGTGGTGTGGTGTCCTCGCTCGGCAAGGGAATTTCTGCGGCATCCCTGGGTGCACTGCTGGAAGCGCGGGGTCTGCGTGTTACGATGATGAAGCTGGATCCGTATATCAACGTCGATCCGGGCACCATGAGCCCGTTTCAGCACGGTGAAGTTTTTGTAACCGATGACGGTGCTGAAACAGATCTGGATTTGGGCCATTATGAACGTTTTGTCAATACTACAACCGGCAAACGCAATAATTTCACCACCGGTCAAATCTATGAACGGGTGATTCGCAAAGAGCGTCGTGGTGATTATCTTGGTGGCACCGTTCAGGTGATCCCTCACATCACCGATGAGATGAAGGCCTGTATTCGTGCTGGTGCTGAAGGAGCCGATGTTGCCCTGGTTGAAATCGGCGGGACTGTTGGCGATATCGAATCCTTGCCGTTTCTGGAGGCGATTCGGCAGATGCGTATTGAATACGGGGCCGGGATTTGTCTGTTTATCCATTTAACACTGGTACCGTATATCGCCACAGCCGATGAAATCAAGACCAAACCCACACAGCATTCAGTCAAGGAATTACGCAGTATCGGTATTCAGCCGGATATCGTGCTCTGTCGATCGACAATACCACTGCCATTGAATGCCAGAAAGAAGATTTCGCTGTTTACCAATGTCCCGGAAAGGGCTGTTATTTCTGCCTATGACGCTGATTCTATCTATCGCATCCCACGAATCTTTAATGAGCAACATCTCGACAGTATTGTCATCGAGCAATTGGGGTTACAGCTGCCGGATGCCGATTTGAGTGAATGGCAACAGGTTGAACAGGGTGTCGATCACCCACAGATGGATGTAACTGTGGCGCTGGTTGGTAAATATGTTGGTTTAACGGAATCATACAAATCATTGTCTGAAGCATTGGTGCATGCGGGAATTCAGACCGGCTCCAGGATTAAAATTCAGTATGTCGATTCTGAACACCTGGAAACCAGTGGTATCGAAGAACTGGCAGCGTCAGATCCTATTCTGTTCCCCGGTGGTTTTGGCAAACGGGGAATCGAAACCAAAATTGCAGCCGCCAGGTTTGCGCGTGAACATACAATTACTTCTTTGGGGCTTTGTCTGTG
>CAZTLH010000279.1:0-4255 GCA_964614335.1 uncultured Gammaproteobacteria bacterium | reverse complement strand
GTTGTATGCCCTGATTGCACATATAGCAAATCGTTAATAATTATATTTACTATCGATCAAAACGATGCTAAAACCACTCTTCGCTGTTATATTCCTGCAGCAGTACCCGATCGACATTCGATAGCAATGATGTGTTGGCATCTTTTGGGTCATTTGGCCCAAGGACTGTCGAACGAGAAAAAAATCAATGAACCCAATAGTTCTACCAGCAGCATTGCTCTCTTCAGCCTATTACCGGCCAAACCATGAATTATTCTCATTTACGCGCATTTCACGCTGTCGCCACACAGGGCAGCTTTACCAGGGCAGCTACTGCACTGCATGTAACACAGCCCACCATATCGGATCAGGTCAAAGCCCTGGAACAACGTTATGATGTGGTATTGTTCGAACGCCATGGTCGAAACATCGAGCTGACACCGATCGGCCATACGCTGCTGGAAATTACCCAGCGTCAGTTTTCACTGGAATCTGAAGCAGAGCAATTACTGAGCACCGCGAAAGGTCTGGCCCAGGGACTATTACGCATCTCGGCCGATGCGCCCTATCATGTCGTACCTCTACTCGGTTTGTTTAACCGGCTACACCCGGGCATCCGGCTGACACTGGATTTTGGCAATTCGGAACGGGTTCTCACAGCCTTGTTTGAACGCCGTACCGATATCGCGGTTCTACCCAATATTGGTCATGATCATCGTCTGTTTTCGACCCTGGTTCGTCGTGATAAGCTGGTTGCTTTCGTACCGAGAGATCACGAATGGGTCGGCAAACGAAAACTGCCTTTGGATGCACTGACCGAACAACGGCTGGTATTGCGTGAGCACGGCTCCACAACCAGAGCCGTTTTCGAGCATGCCCTGCAAAACGCCGGTATTGCAACCGGTGCAGTCATGGAAATTGGCAGTCGGGAAGGGGTCAGGGAAGCCGTTGCAGCAGGATTTGGCATCGGTATTGTTGGGGCCACAGAGTTTGGCCATGACCGTCGCCTGCGTGCAATCAATCTGCAGGGTGATGGGCTGGAAATCACCGAATACGCGGCCTGCCTGGAAGAACGCCGTATGATACGTACCATCGATGCTTTCTTTGAATTATTTAGCGAAAACTAGACGATATTGTATCGGTATCTTCGATAACATAGATCGACAATAACGATTGTATTTATAATAAACGCAAGCTGTACTATTGTCTTCAATTACAGAGTGTCTGGTGACGTTTTTGAAACCACATTGACGTAAATGCCGTCAGAGTGAGGAAGACGCCAGGAGGCTGTCCGAGAATAGGAACCGTAGCGAGGGAAAGCGGATTTGAGGTCATTTTTTCGATCATTTGAGGAGAATAGTCGTTCTATTTAACGAAAATGAGCGGAAAAATGGACCAAAGTCCGCTTTTCCGCAGTAGGCTCTCTGTTCTCGGACAGCCTCCTAGTAGATCCGGAGTGAACGGGAGCTCCTGCACCAAAACCTTTTTTTGACCGAATTACACGGAGAATCAAGATTATGCCATTCAAATTTCGACGTTCATATTATGGGCCTGTAGAAGCTGTCATCCTGGATTGGGCCGGAACCACCATGGATTATGGTTGTATGGCTCCGGCCGCGGTATTTATGGATGTCTTCGAGCGCCAGGGTGTGCCCATAAGCATGGAAGAAGCCCGGGTTCCCATGGGCGCGCACAAACGTGTGCATATACAGCAACTGACCGAAATGGAAGGCATACGCAAACGCTGGCAAGAGAAGTTCGGCCGCCAACCGAATGATGATGATGTCAGCCGTATGTTTGCTGATTTCGTGCCTGCGCAAATTGCCTGTTTATCTGCCTATTCAACCGTGATACCCGGCACCATCGACACCATCGATGCCTTACGTTCACGTGGAATCAAGATCGGCACCACCACCGGTTATCTGACCGACATGGTGGCTGTTAATCTCAAGGACGCCAAGACCCAGGGTTACGAGCCGGATGTCACAATCTGTGCTTCCGATGTTCCTTCCGGTCGACCCTATCCCTATATGTGTTTGCTCAATGCCATTCGACTCGGTGTGACCACCATGGAAGCCTGCGTCAAGGTCGATGATACCGTACCGGGTATTGATGAAGGTCTGAATGCCGGCATGTGGACCGTTGGATTTTCCGTCAGTGGTAACGAGGTCGGTATGACACTGGATGACTGGAACAAGCTTTCCAGCAGCGAGCAGGCAAAAAAACGTGACAAGGCACGTCTGAAATTACTGAAAAGCGGGGCCCACTATGTGGTCGACAGTATCGCTGATCTGCTGCCTTGTATCGACGACATCCAGACCCGGGTCGCCCACGGCGAAAAACCCTAGGAGCCTGTTCGGCAATCTGATTGCAACCATCTGGCTGAGGCAGCGTATCGATGGCTAATTTTGATTTTTCATCCGGCCTGTCACGTCTCGAAAAGGCGATGACCTGTGGGATGGGTGAGGTCCCGTTTATTGCCCAGATGCATGAGTTCGCCATGCGTGAATGCGGCGTCCCGGGTGAGGAGTTCTATACCGATGCCAAAAAGTTCGTACGTGGAATTTGCGACGTAAGCGAACACTTTGGTTTTGATACACCTTCCTTTTTGTGGGATGTGTACAACATCGAGGCAGAAGCTCTGGGCTGCCGGCTTGTCACCTTCAAAGATATGGCGCCGGCAATCGATAACAGCAAGCCTCTGGTTACAACTGAGCATGACCTTGCCCAATTGACGGCACCAGACCCCTGGTCTGCCGGGCGTATGCCCATGGTCCTGGAAATTATGCGACAGGTCAAGGAGCAAACCGGTCAGGCACCACTACCCTGTTATTGCGCCCCTTTCACCCTGGCCTCGCATGTGATGAGTTTTGAACAACTCATCGTCCAGATTCATGAAAACCCGGGGTTTGTGCACCGCTTGCTCACTTTTTTGGTGGATGAAGTCATCGCTCCATTCATGAATGTGCTTTTCAAGGAGTTCCCCGACGCAACCTATGCAGACGGCTCTGATGCGGTGGCTTCACTGCCATTTATCACGGAGGAAATGCTCGATGAATTCTCCCTGAGTTATATCGAACGCCTGCAGCAACAGACCAGCAAACCGGTGGTCTGTGACAACTGGTGGGGAGATTCCTTTGCTCTCGACCGACACAGTTTCTGGGCCAAAAAACTGCGTGTGACACCCAATTATCTTAAAGTCCAGGATCCTGATTTACACAAAATCGGCGTCCAGCCCGTTCTTGACTACAGCAGCGACAAGCGACTGCCTATTGTGCTGGGAGTGGACAACAATATTTTGCAGCTGGGGCCTGATGAAGAACTGTATCGGCGCATCCATGAATATATGGAAGCGATTGAGGAAAATGGCTGTGGTGCCCTTTATCTTTGCTCACTGTCTGCCGTTACGCCAGCAAAAAATGTACGCACTGCGATCGCCGCTTGTCAGGATTTTCGCACTGGCAAACGTCCCTGGGCAGGCCAGCGGCGAGCGGGCACCCAGACTAAAGTTCCGGGCAGTGTCAAAGCCAAACCCGCCATCAACACTGCAGCCTCAATCGACAACAGGGTCAACCAGAAGGCTGAATATGAGCGACTGCTGGACCAGATATTTGATGCCGTTATCGACCATCAGCACACCGATGTGGTCAAGTGGGTAAACCAGGCACTGGACCAGCAAATTGCATTGCAGGAGATCCTTGATAAGGCACTGATTGAAGCCATGGATGTGGTCGGTGAGGAGTTTTCTGAAGGCAGGATTTTTGTTCCCGAAATGCTGCTCTCGGCTCGTGCCATGAAAGCCGGTCTTGAGGTATTGCGACCAATCCTGACCGATACCGGTGCACCCACCAAAGGCAAGGTAGTGCTGGCCACTGTTCAGGGTGACGTACACGACATTGGTAAAAACCTGGTAGGTATGATGCTCGAAGGCGCCGGTTATGAAGTCTTCGATCTGGGTGTCAACAAGACGCCGGAGCAAATTCTCGAATTCACTGAGCAGATCAAACCGGATGTAGTCGGCCTGTCAGCATTACTGACCACATCCATGGTGTCAATGCAAAAAACGGTCACCATGTTCAAGACTCGTTCTTCATCTTTACCGATAATTGTGGGCGGAGCACCGGTCACAGAAGAATTCGCCACCGTTATTCATGCCGATGGCTTTGGTGAAAATGCACCAGGTGCGGTTGAAACGGTCCATCGACTGATTTCAACGTAAACCAGAGGGGCAATAGATTCTGCTCCGCATATGAGAGAATCCTCCGCGACTATAGAG
>CAZTLH010000278.1:0-4275 GCA_964614335.1 uncultured Gammaproteobacteria bacterium | reverse complement strand
TTGTCCTGGAAGAACTCCCACTCCCTCATTTTAACCTTCCTAACTATTTTTGATTGATTATGATTCAGTATGTGTGTTTGTGTCAGGATTTTTACATGGTAACCAAGGTAGTTACTGCTCACATTTCTTTGCCATTAGCCGATAAAATCGAAGATTTTGCACAACGTCTTGAGCGGCCTAAAGCCTGGATTGTGAAACAGGCATTGACCGCATGGGTTGATCTGGAAGAACAACGATACCGATTAACCCTGGAAGCGATGGCGGATGTGGATAAAGGAAATGTTGTTGATCACTCCTCTGTCCAGGCATGGGCGGAAAGTCTAGACACGAATACTCCACTTTCGCTGCCTCGTAAACCTGATTCCCTGGAATAGAATGACTGTTCTACGTTGTTGCACCTTGTCCTGCACCGCCACAAACGCACTCTTCACCTCGCCCAGCTGTGGTTTCTAGGCTGTCTGTTCTCGGACAGTCTCCTGTTATGAAAATCAAGTGGACAAGCAAGGCCTTGTCCGATTTGAACCGCCTGTTTGAATTTCTCGCACCAGTGAATCGGCAGGTCGCAGCCAAAACGGTACAATCTTTGACAACGGCTCCTGTACGCATCATTGATCAACCGCGTATCGGAGAAAGACTCGATGGGTTTAAAGCAAGAGAAGTGCGACGCTTATTGGTCGGTCACTATGAAATGCGGTATGAATTAAATAACGATGTTTTGTACATACTCAGAATATGGCATACAAGGGAACAAAGATAAATTGAATCAAACGGTTCCCTGGAATACTTTCTCGTACTGCTGGCACCCTTAAAGAATTGATCAGAAGTTAAGGGGTCAGAGTTGCTACTATTCCAGCACGGGGTCATTGCAATAGCGGGATTAACCTGGGCCAGACCAGATCCAGTAGTCGCGATTGTGCCATGAGATTTGGATGGATACCATCGGCTTGCATCAGTTGCGGATGACCACCCACGCCCTCGAGTAAAAATGGCAGCAGGGCAATCGGGTATTGCTCCCGCAATTGCAAATAGATGGCATGAAATGCCTCGGTATAACGACGACCATAATTGGGCGGGATCCGCATTCCCAGCAGCAAAACCTTGCTGGCTGATTTTTGCGCCTGTTCGATCATGGCCGCGAGGTTGTGTTTGATTACCGGCAAGGGCAGACCACGCAAACCATCATTTCCACCCAGCTCGATTACCGTGACGACCGGGTGGTATCTTTGTAACAGGGCAGGGAGACGTCGTAATCCGCTGGCGGTGGTATCGCCACTGATACTGGCATTGATCACCACGGTGTTGCTGCCATCGGCTAATGATTTTGCCCTTAATCGCTGCTTCAACAGCGTCACCCAACCTGTAGCCGGTGCCAGACCATGACCGGAGCTGATGCTGTCACCGAGGATTAACAGGGTCCGATCGCTTGTCGCCGGGACCGCTTGTGACGGCATCATCAGAGTCAGCAGTGTTGTCAGCAACAAACCTGGAAGAAGATCCAAAAACCGGTAGTCTTGCTGATGAACGGGTTGGTGGTGAGTCATCAATGGTATACCGTGCTGATCAACAGTCCAGCACGGGAAAACCCAGCGCTTGCCAGTGTAACAAACCACCGGATAAATTGGCGACCCGGGAAAATCCGGTTTTCTCCAGAATCAGTGCAGCTTGCGCAGAGCGTGCACCGGAGGGGCAGATGGTGATTAGCGGTCGGTCCTTTGGTAAATCCTCCACCTGATCACGCAACTGACTCAACGGCACCAAGATCGAGTCCGCGATACGTCCTATCGGACCGGCATTGAGTTCATCCTGTTCGCGAACATCGATTAACAGAACCTCGTTTCGATGACTGTGTATCCAGCCAGGTTCAATCTCGAGAACCCCGGCATAGGTTCTGATTACAGGTCCCCAGTCTGGAATTTTTGGTGCAGTTTTTCCGACACCGGGACGACCACAGACCAGATTGGCCGGCACTGCGGCTTTCATCATTCTGGGGTGGGGGAGCCCCAGGTTTTCCATATAGCCGACAAAGTCCTGTTCACGAACACCATCACCAAGACGCGGATTGTAGGCACGTTCTTCGGCAACCGTTGTTGCGGTACTGCCGTTGTAGTCGTGTCCTGGATAAAGCGTGTAATGATCAGGCAGGGTGAATATCTGGTTTCGTACTGACTGATACAGTTTTCTGGCATCACCTTTTTGAAAGTCTGTCCGTCCGGCACCCCGGATCAATAGGGCATCACCGGTAAAAGCCAGTGATCGAGACGATAGCACCAGGGACATACAACCATCGGTATGTCCCGGAGTGGATCTTGCTTCAAGCCGGATGTTACCTGATGATAATATATCTCCGTGCTGGAGCTGAATATCAGCCCCCACAACACCCGCAGCACTCGACATAACGATCTGGCTACCGGCTTCCTGTTGCATAAGCCAGGCACCGGTGATGTGATCGGCATGGACATGGGTGTCAATGGTGTATTCAAGTTTCAGCCCGAGTTCGCGGATCAGGGCCAGGTCACGCAGGTGCTTCTCGAATACCGAGTCGATTAATATCGCCTGTTTGCTGGCTGGATCGGCGAGAAGATAGGTATAGGTCCAGGTTTCGCTGTCAATCAGTTGTCTGAAAATCATGGGCACTCCACTTCCTGTTGCCGACATATTATAGCGCCTCGATGACCGGAGGAATATCATCAGGAAATTACTACACCATGAATATTTGCTCCATTCTGTCGAAAGAACGCCCGCTACTTCAAAGCGGTTCTTCAGCACCACTGTCCATTATGGCACCCATGATGGAACAAGACCCCAGTGGTCCACTACGAGGACAAGCTGCAATTAATGTCGATAAAGCTTGTTTTATTTGTTGCAAGCGGGCAATTTTCTGTTCGACTTCTGCAAGCTTGACCACAGCCTGTTTCTGGATGTCGCCGCAATCAGCTTCTGGGTCGGAATACAGTGATAGCAATTCGCCAATTTCCTTGAGTGAAAAACCAAGTTCTTGAGCCTGACGTATGAAGTGAATTTTTTCGACTGTTTCCTGTGGATACAACCGATAACCGCCACTATCAGGCCTTTCGGGTTGTTGAATCAACCCTTTGCGTTCGTAGAAACGTATGGTTTCCACACCGACCCCGGCCATGCCAGCTGCTTTACCAATTGTCAGCATGAATTCTTACCTTTTTTGCACCCACTTTTGAATACGGTTATTCGCGAAATCTGCCACAAAGACGGTCCCGTTATCGGCTGCTGCAACGGCCGTCACATGCCTGAACTGGCCTGGTCCCTTGCCTTTACTGCCGAAGGCCGTGAGGAAGGTTCCATCCTGACTGAATTTCTGTACCCGGTTATTATAGAAATCTGCAACAAAAATCTGCCCGTTTGAATCCGTGGCCAGGCTGGTTACCGTGGTAAACCAGCCTTTGAACGGGCCAAAGATGTTCATGGCAAAGGGCCCGCCCCATTTGGTCCAGAAGGAACCATCCGCATGGAATGCCTGAACCCGATCATTATAACCGTCACCCACATACATTGTGCCATTCTTTGCCAACAGCACATCGGTCGGATAATTGAATTGCCCGGCGCCGATCCCCACTTTCCCTGTTGTGCCCCATTGTCGGATAAAGCTGCCGTCAGCCCGTAAACGTTGAATTCGCTGGTTGTAAAAATCAGCAACCAGGAGATCTTCATTGGCAGTGACATCAATACCACCCGGTGCATTAAATTGCCCCGGGCCTGAACCACTGCTGCCTATGACCCGATGAGAAGTGCCGTCGAGACCGAATACCTGAATTCGGTCGTTCCAGTATTCGGCAACATAGAGTTCATCATTTACGATCCTTAAATTCATCGGTCGTTTCAATTCACCCGGTCTGGTGCCGGGTTTGCCAAACTGGCGGATAAACCTGCCATTGAAATCAAAGACCTGAATTCGCCCGTTACGGGCATCGGCCACAAAGACCTCGTTAGCGGTGACCGCCAGACCGGTTGGATCACGGAATTGTCCCGGATCACTGCCTTTACTGCCCCAGGCCATAACAAATCGGTATCCCGGGCCCTGCGAGCTCGGCACGAAGGCGATCCAGCCGGCAATTGCCAGTACCAGGAGTGACAACAACAGGCTGCCAAATATCTTTAACAGTTTACGTTTCATGGTTTTATTCCTGACATATGGATGTTTTTATACCTCATGGTTAAAACTCATACTTTGCATTGAACCTGAACCGATAATCGGATGTGGGTTGACTTCCATTGAGTTGTTCGGCCAACGGAATTTGTACC
>CAZTLH010000277.1:0-4275 GCA_964614335.1 uncultured Gammaproteobacteria bacterium | reverse complement strand
ACCCTATATTGGTGATTGGATGTTGCAGGTCGTACGGGGTGGTTTCTCGGTAGGTGATCCGACACTGAATCGCTTTTTTGCCTTGCATTTCCTGTTTCCGGTGTTACTGGGGATTGTTGTCCTGTGGCACATCATGGCACTCCATGTCGTACATTCCAACAATCCTACCGGTGTGGAGCCGAGTGAGAAGAACATTATTCCCTTTCATCCCTATTACACGGTAAAAGACTTATTTGGAATTGGTATATTTCTCATCATCTTCTGCTATTTTGTCTTTTTTCAGCCGACTGGTTTTGGCTTGATGATCGAAACCAATAATTTTAATCCAGCCAATCCTTTGCATACTCCCGGAGATATTTCGCCGGTATGGTATTTGACTCCTTGGTATGAAATTCTCCGTAGTGTGCCGGATAAGTTGTTGGGTATTCTGGGGATGGCTTTCGCGTATATCTGTCTGTTTTTAATGCCATGGCTCGATCGTTCACCGGTACGTTCCGCTAACTACCGACCGGTATACCGGTCGGCCTTATATGTCTTCTTTGTCTCCATCGTCGTACTGGGATATGCCGGGCATCAACCTGTATCACCGGTATTAACCTGGGTTGGTAGATTGGCCTCACTGGTCTATTTCGGTTTTTTTGCGCTGCTGCCTTTCATCCATAAGTTTGAGAAAACAAAACCGTTGCCGGAGGACATTTGAGATGAATACAACAACAATATACGCAATGTTATTTGGTTTTGTGTTGTTGACCACTGGCCCTTCACAGGCGGCTGAGGGGACGGCATTGAAGTCGGTAAAGATCAGTCTGGACCAGGCTACCTTGCAAAAGGGTATGCATGTTTTTACAGAGGTTTGTATGGGTTGTCACTCCTTACGCTATATTACCTGGCGAAATTTGATGGTGTACCCAGAAATCGGTATTTCACGAAAAGAGGTGGATGAGTTGCGGGGGGGTTCGTCACTGACAGATTGGCTGCAAACTGCGTTATCAGAGGAGGATGCCAGGGTCAGTTATGGTGTCGTACCACCGGATCTGTCGCTGATTGCCCGTGCCCGGGAAGGGAGAGGTGCTTATATTTATTCGCTATTGACTGGCTTTGAACATGATCCGAAAGGACGTGTTCCGGATGGCAACTATAATCTCTATTTTCCTGGTCATCAGATCGCCATGGTCGATCCTCTTGGCTGGCAAGATCATGATGCCGGTGATGAAGCTGATTTGAAGGAGCAGGCGCGTGCTGTTGCCTCCTTCCTGACCTTTGTCGGGGATCCGCATCAAGTGGAGCGGCAGGCATTGGGAAAATGGGTGCTAACTTTTCTGGTGTTATTGACGTTGGTATTCTGGCTTCTCAAACGTGCAGTATGGAAAGATATAAAACACTGAATCATTCCTGATATTACTGTACAGACTCATATTCTAATATCAGAAGCATGAGCCCCTGTTCCCAAGCTGGCATCATTATGACAGGAGGCTGTCCGAGAACAGGAGTCGACCGGTTTGTTGCTCCTGCAAAACCGGCACTTCCGCCATCCATGGCGGTCGTAGCGAGGGAAAGCGGGTGAGGTCATTTTTTCGATCATTTGATGGAAATAGTTGTTCTATTTAACGAAAATGAGCGGAAAAATGGACCAAAGCCCGCTTTTCCGTAGTAGGCTCTCTGTCCTCGGTCAGACACTATGTATGCCCATCGATACATTGCATGGCAATGACAACTGGTTGTCTGTGAGAGATAAATGGTCAGGTCAGTGGGTATTCATATGTTACTCTCACCTGTTCACATTTCTCATTCCTGTACTTAATATTCCAGAGGTTTGTTTATGAAAAATCTTTTTCTTGTCATCCTGTTGAGCATGACACTCACGGCCTGTGGCGGCAAACACAGCAGTGGCACCGGCAGCAGTGGTGGTGAGCTGGACAGTACTGGGACGACAACAACGACAACTGTGCCTGTTGCTGCCAGTAATGGACAGGCCACGGTTACCGCTACAACCTCCGGCGGTATCCCCGCGGCCGGTACCTATACAGGCACAGCGACCGCAACATTGAAAGCAGCTGTATTGTCGATCACCCAGTCAGCAGCGGTAACGATTGTCATACAGGGGGATGGAAATTTTACCGTAACTACCGACAACGGACTATCCGGTAGTGGCAAGTTGAACGGCAATGCTTTCACGTATTCTGTATCCGGTAGCGGCGTATACAGTGGCCAGAACTGCAGTGGGGATGTTGCTGTCAACGGAACGGTCAGCGGTGGCGTCATCAACGCAACCCTGGGTTCCAGTAATCTCGTTTGTAATGGCATTCCAACAACAGTCACCGGAACATTGACAGCAAATCGGCAATAGTAATATCGACAAATCAGGCAAAAAAAACACGAGTTGGCCCAGTCTTATCGGTTAGAATGCCGTGCTTTTGTTGTGGGCTGGAGGGTCGAAGATGGTTGGTTCCAGGGTAGAGTGTCGCTTGAGTAGCGAGCGTAAGGAAGCGTGTCTGTCAAGTTCAAAAGGATCCTGAGTGCTTGCCGGTTTAAACGAGCAGCAGCGCCAGGCTGTACAGCATCGCCACACACCGCTGTTGGTGCTGGCCGGTGCTGGTAGCGGCAAGACTGGCGTCATTACCCGCAAGATTGTCTGGCTGATTGATTCGCAGGGGGTAGATCCGGAACACATTGTCGCCGTGACCTTTACCAACAAGGCCGCCCGTGAAATGCAACAGCGCGTGCGTCAATTGCTGGGTCGAAAACTACGCAAAGGTCCGGCGATCTCCACCTTCCATGCCCTGGGTTACAAGTTGTTGCGTCAGGAGATGGTGGCAGCCGGTTTGCGACGTGGTTTCAGTCTGTTTGACCCCCGGGATAGCGTCCAGGTGGTCGCAGATTTAATGCGTCGTGAGGTCCTGCTGGACAATACCCTGGTGGAAAATATCCGCAACTGTATCTCGCGGTGGAAGAATGCAGCCTATACCCCGGAAACTATTCCTGTCGAGGAAATTCAAGGGTCTTCGGGGCAGGCTGCATTGCGTGTTTATCCACAATACCAGCGTCACTTGCAGGTCTGCAATGCGGTTGATCTGGATGATCTGATTATGTTGCCTCAGCTTCTGTTGCAACAGGACGAAGCCTTGCAAAAGCGTTGGCAGATGCGTATTCGTTACTTGTTGGTGGATGAATACCAGGACACCAACGGGGCGCAGTATGCCTTATTAAGACAGTTGACAGGAAAAGGCAATAATCTCACGGTAGTCGGTGATGATGACCAGTCCATTTATGCCTGGCGCGGGGCTCGGGCAGAGAATCTGCAAACATTACGAGCGGACTTTCCGGATTTGCAGGTCATTAAGCTGCAACAGAATTATCGATCCTGTAATCGAATTCTGCGTGTCGCCAATGCTCTGATTGAGCATAACCCGAGAGTTTTCTCAAAAAGCTTATGGAGTCATTTAGGTGAAGGCAGCGAGGTTCGAGTCGTGGCTGCCGGTAATGACGAGCGCGAAGCTGAACAACTTGTAGCGGAGCTGATGCAACTGCGTTTTCGCGTGGGGGCGGCATACAAGGATTTTGCCATACTGTATCGGAGCAACCATCAGGCCCGTGTCTTCGAACGTAAATTGCGTGAATTACAGGTGCCCTATTATCTCAGTGGTGGTCAGTCGTTTTTTGATCGTAGCGAAATCCGTGACGTCATGGCTTATTTGCGTCTGCTTGGTAATGTTGATGACGACAATGCCCTGTTGCGGGTGATCAATACACCACGTCGAGGCATCGGTACCGCGACCCTCGAGCAGTTGGGCGGTGTCGCGAGGGAACGCAGACAAAGCTTGTATACGAGTTTGTTTGCCCCAGAGCTGGCGGAGAAGCTGTCAAAAAGGGCTCAGCTTGCAGTACAACATTTTACCGACTGGTTTGGTCGTCTGCAGCAGCATAAAGAAGTCGAAGGACCAGTGATCATGCTCAGACAATTGCTGACAGATATCGAATATGTAGACTATCTCCAGGAACGCAGCGATACTCCGGAAGCGGCACAATGGCGCTGGAACAATATTGAGGAGTTGCTGGGTTGGCTGGAACGATTACAGCAAAAACAGCCGGCTGCAACACTGAGCGAATTGGTGGCGAAGATGACGCTGATCGGGGTCATGGAACGTCAGGATGACGAAAAGACCGAGGATGTGGTTTCCCTGATGACGCTGCATGCCGCCAAGGGTCTGGAGTTTGAGCATGTCTTTATTGCCGGTGTTGAAGAGGAATTGTTGCCTCATCGTGTCAGTATGGAAG
>CAZTLH010000276.1:0-4280 GCA_964614335.1 uncultured Gammaproteobacteria bacterium | reverse complement strand
CTGTCTGATCCTGCAGGAAACACGTGCCCGGGCCGATCCCGTTGCACAAGAGTTGCAAAAATGAAGAAACCGGAAAATTCCGGTCCGTTGCTTCATCCATTTATTTAATGTTCTATATCCTGGAATCTTTATCGGCATTTGGATTCAACGAGAAGGCGTTTTCAGCCGTCTGCTGGTAGGTCGCACCAAAACCTTTCAGGATCTCTCTGGACGCGGCATTCGGATCGCCCCAACAGCGACAGGTAATCTTGTCACAAGCTCCGATGAGTGCCCCCAGCGGGGCTTTACCCTTTTCATTGGCCAGATGTGCTGCGAAGGCTTCATCATTGGCGTAAATCTCGACCCATTGACTGACATCATTCGACGGATAATCAACGTGATAGCAAATGACACCGGGATGCTCGGGCATCACGGCACACAGAGCCTTCTGGTTCGTTTTAAAGTCATCCTCAGATCCATTTTTAATATCCCATTGTATTGTCAGCATCATAGCCATATCAAACTCCAGGGTTAAACGATCGGTTATTGAATCACACTGATTACAGTGGGTAAAGCGGAATTGCTATTGCTGCAACCCGGTTATCGTGCCTTCCGTTACAAATTGGGCAGCCGTATTTCAGACATGAATTTGCAGACAAGTTGCATTAAGGACCTGGATGATAGTAAACTTATTCTGCAATATCAAAGCATTATATTAATTTCCCTTATCTGGAGAACAGTAAAATGTATAAGACTGCAATAAGTCGAACACTCTTCATGCTACTGGCAGGGTTGTGTCTGGTCGGTAATGGTTTCGCAGCCGAACGTGTTCAGCCTTTTATTCTGGCTACCACCGGGAGTGATGATATCGGTAGCACCATCACCCGACTCCAGGACAAGCTGGCGAGCGCAGGCTTTCAGGTTATCGGTAATTATTCCCCGTATGAACAGGCTCGGGTGCTGGTATTTACCAGTGATGCACTAAAAACCATGGCTACACAATCCGAGCGAGGTGGATATGGTGCAATACTCCGTGCCGCAGTCACACGCAACGGTAACACTACCGAAAGCAGCTACACCAATCCGGAATACTGGGCCAATGCCTATAGAATGAAAGGTGATTTCTCTGCGGTCAAACAGCAACTGGCCAAAGTCCTCGGCGCAGAACGAGAGTTCGGTAGTGGTGAAAAGATTCTCAGTTCCGCTGATATGCGCAAATATCACTATACCTTCATGATGGAATACTTTGATGACCCCAGTCACCTCAATGAATTTTCAACACATGAACAGGCGCTGACCAAGGTCGAACAGAACCTGGCTGCAAAAATAGCCGGTGCTTCTAAAGTCTACGAACTGCAACTGGGCAAAGACACCGAGGGAAAATCCATGACCCTGCTCGGTATCGCGCTTGCAGGCACAAACAAAGAGGACTGCAGTGGTGATCAGTACATCATGAGCAAGATTGATAAAAGCAATCCACGACACACCGCACACCTGCCCTACGAGTTAATGGTCTATGGCAATAAGGTAGAAGCACTGTATGCCCGTTTTCGTATTGCCATCAGCTGGCCAAATCTGCCCATGATGGCCAGCGAAACCGGTGCTACATTTTTCAGCATCATGTGCGCGCCGGGAGCCATTGAAAAAGCCCTGCAACAAGTCGCCGGAAAAAAAGCGGCTAGTGAGGACGACAGCCGCTGAGTACTGGTAATTGAATACCATTCGTCGCAGCCTGCAACTGCAAATATACAATCTGCGGTAATTGGCAAACCGGTTTAGTTGTTTGTCTTTTCCATGATGATAAAAAGCTCTTTACCCTGACGCGGTTTTATGGAGTTATTCGCTGGCTCCAGCACACGTATTGTGAAGTAAGGCTCAAATAAACCCAGGTATTCCTGCTCGCTGCCACCAAATGGCGGACCCTCATCGGTCAGCTCAAAATCGAACAGCAGACCAGCCAGTTTGCCCTTCGGTTTTAACAATTCGTGCATTTTCCTGGCGTAGTCAGCCCGCAGGGAAGGATCCAGAGAACAAAAAAAGGTTTGCTCCAGGATCAGATCATAGTCTGTCGAATGGGCAAAAAAATCACCTTGCATCAACTTGTCTGCCGGGAATCCGGAGACCCTTTTGCTGAAATTTTCCAATGGCGCTGCCGCCAGATCCAGAACATGGACCTGACTGAAACCCTGCTGATATAGATACTCGGCCTCATAAGCATTGCCGGCACCGGGAATCAGGATTTTCATGTCCTTGTCGGCCAATTGATCGATGTAGGTCCGCAGTGGCGTTGAAGGCGAACCAATATCCCAACCTGTGGTTTTTTCCCGATAACGTTGTTCCCAGAAATTACGATTGAATTTTGACATTAGTCATCCCGAAGCTGTTGTTTCGTGAATAATATAGTATTTTTACGCCTCACTACGATAGGTCAGACTCTCACCTACAGATTCAGCGATACGATCTTTGGTGATAATGCCTACAATATTCTTTACCCTGGGTATTCGGCGTTTACCCTCCACTACGATCACATTATTAACATTTTTTCGTGTCATACGTGAAATAACATCAAACATGACTTCATCATGCTGGGCAATCATAAAATTATGGAATGACAACTGTCCCAAATATACCGGCTCAGTATCAACACCACCGGCCCTGATATTCTCGATCGTACGGGTCGCAGTGTCCACACCAAATACCCCTGAAATGTGGGTGCCCTTGCTAACAACGACCTGGTCACCATAATCTTGATGCCGAGAGGTAAAATCTTCATACAACATATCATTCGGCAACACAGTCACATTTTCTTCCATGACATCACCGGCAGATCTCACCATAAACATGTTTGCATGCAAGGATTTTGGCAGATTACGGCCACGGCGTGCCAGTTTTAATGTGTAGATGTTTTCGGTGCAGATAAACCGCCTGATACCTACACTCAATGCTACCACTGCCACCATGGGTAATACGATGTCATAATCCAGTGTCATCTCAAATGTCATGATGATTGCAGTCAACACTGCACCGGTGGCACTGCCGACCATGGCCGCCATACCAATCATGGCAAAGGCCGCAATACTCACCACCTCGGCAGGAAACAGATGCTCGGCCAATGCCCCATAGGCACCACCAAGAGTCGCACCAAGAAAAAGCGCCGGCGAAAAGATTCCACCCGACGCACCGGCACCCAGTGTAATCGAGGTAGCAAAAAGCTTGGCCACAAACAGCAACAACAACATCCAGCCTAGAGATTGCTCACCATTGAGAATACTCTCGATGGTCGCATAACCGACACCCTCGACAAAATAATGCCCAAAACTGTACATCAAGCTGGTAAAAATCACACCAACAATAAACATTCCAATAATATGTCGCAGATAGGCATTTGGAATACGCGCTTCAAAGAAATCTTCACTCCAATAGATTGCCCGAATATAGAGTGTGGCTGCAAGACCCATCACGATACCGAGTCCGATAAATATCCATACCATATCTATCGATATATGATTCAAGCCCACCAGGTTGCTTGGTAGAGAAAATGAAGGCTGATAACCAAAATAAAGTCGGCCAATAAATGTCGATGTCGCAGTGGCCAATGCTACCGGCATAAACGTACGCACGCTGATCTCGGGCAACATCAGTTCCACGGCGAACAGGACAGCACCCAAGGGAGTATTGAATGTCGCCGCTATACCACCACCAGCACCGGCAGCCACCAGGGTAATCCGTTGCCAGGGCGCCAGTTTGATCCAGCCACCAACCATTGATGCAAATGCTGCGCCAATCTGGACAATGGGCCCCTCACGTCCTACCGCACCTCCGGTGCCGATAGAAATTGCCGACGCAATGGACTTGACGACCACGACAACCGGGCGCATTTCACCCGCCTTGTAGTACACCGCATCCATAACTTCAGGAACGCCATGTCCTTTGGCTTCCGGTGCAAAGTTTTTCACCAGAAACGTAACAATGATGGCCCCGGCAACAGGAACCAGGATAATCCATATCCCCAGCGGGCTGGAAACGGTAAATTTATTGGCATCATAAATAAAGGAGAATACGCCATTAAAACTAACATTATGAATCAACCCGATCAGGCTCCGAAAACCGACTGCACCATAACCGGTTCCGATACCGATCAACACGGCCAATAAAGACAAATAAATCAAATTGACTTGTCGTTGATTCTGCTGTTCGGTCATAGTGTGCCTATCGTCAAAGAATGATTAAAATATTTAAGTTATCCACTGGTGTTCCCGCTAATCCTGAATTTGCTGGCTGTAATTTCGCTGGATGAGCAT
>CAZTLH010000275.1:0-4302 GCA_964614335.1 uncultured Gammaproteobacteria bacterium | reverse complement strand
CCTCCGGCCCCTGCCTCCCGAAGGCAGTGCTCTACCAGGCTGAGCTACACCCCGTCATGTTATCAAATACGTCAGAAGCTTCTTTCGATCGCTAAATCTGCCAGTTCGTTCAAGCCCTCGAGATAGTCTGATTGTGGCAGTACGGTCAGTGCCTGTTTGGCATCGTCCACCTGCTTTCTGGCGAGGTGCGAAGTGTACGCAAGCGCGCCGGTAGATTCAACAATTTCAAGAATTTCTTTGATGTGTTCCCGACCACCCTGTTCGATGGCCTGGCGAATGATCTGTTGTTGTTTTGACGAGCCGTTTTTCAGGGCATAAATTAAAGGTAAGGTGGGTTTGCCTTCTTCGAGATCATCGCCGGCATTTTTTCCGAGTTCTGCGGCATTCCCGCAATAATCGAGCAAATCATCGATCAGCTGGAATGCAGTACCCAGATGCATGCCGTAGCTGGCCATGGCCTGACGGATTTTGTGGGGTTGTTGACCCAGTACGGCGCCAAGTTCGGCCGCTGCAGAAAATAGTTGCGCCGTTTTACGGTGGATAACCTCGATATAGTCTTCTTCGCTGGTATCGGCGTCGTGACAGTTCAGCAACTGCATGACTTCGCCTTCTGCTATGGTATTGGTGGTATGGGCCATGATGTCCATGACTTCCATTTTTTTCGCTGAAACCATCATTTCAAAAGCCCGGGAGTACAGAAAGTCTCCGACCAGTACACTGGCAGGATTGCCCCACAGTTCATTGGCGGTCGCTTCACCGCGTCGAAGTGATGAGGCATCGACTACATCATCGTGCAGCAAGGTTGCAGTGTGGATGAATTCGATTACGGCTGCCAATGTGATTTGTACCGAGTCCCCCTGGTAACCACAGGCCCCGGCACTGAGTAAAACAGTGACAGGTCGTAATTGTTTGCCACCACTGTGTACCAGATGCACGCCAATTTGACGGATCAGGACAATATCGGAGTCCAGTTGTTCAAGAATCAGTTGATTGACCGCCTTGAGTTCAGGATCCACTCGAGCCCGGAGCCGGGATATGCGATCGGATGTGCTGACAGATGCCTTGTCGCTATTGTCAATCTGTCGACCAATATTGGTCGAGGTTGTCAATAATGATGACGTACTCATAGAAGATCCGCTGTCAGGTTGTAAAAAGTGGTTGGAAAAACCATCATTATGTGTGTACTCTGAAATTGACCCAAGGTTTATAGCCTGTTAAAATTACCCGCTTGATTTATTGGCCAGCTGCAGGATGTGTTTGACAACATGCATCTGGACCGGAAGTTTAACCGATACCCTTCGTGGAGAGTAGTCAAGATGTATGCGGTTGTAGAAACTGGTGGTAAACAATACCGGGTCGAACCTGGTGAAACAATTAAGGTTGAAAGTCTTGACGCCGAAGTGGGCGGGACTGTGGAACTGGATCGAGTGCTTATGGTTGTAGATGGCGAGGATATTCGTGTCGGTCGGCCGGTACTTGATGCCGCGACCGTATCGGCGACCGTTGTCGAGCATGGTCGTGGTAAAAAAGTTCGTGTCTTCAAAATGAAACGTCGTACAGGTTATCGACGCACTCAGGGTCACCGACAGAATTACACAGCCCTTGAAGTGACTGCAATCAATGCATGATCTGGTCAGCTTAATTATGGATTCAGGAGAATAGAGAAATGGCTCACAAGAAAGCTGGAGGTAGTTCCAGAAATGGTCGCGACTCTCAGTCGAAACGACTGGGTGTGAAACGGTATGGTGGTGAAGATGTGATCGCCGGTAATATTATTATCCGCCAGCGTGGCACGGCCTATCATCCGGGCAAGAATGTCGGCCTGGGTAAAGATTACACCTTGTTCGCCAAGGCGGATGGCAAGGTTCTCTTTGAAGTCAAAGGGCTGAAGAAGCGTCGTACTGTGAGTGTGATCAGCGCCTGAATTCACCTAATGTTGTACAAGAAGCCCGTCATATCGGCGGGTTTTTTTGTGTCAATGACTGGTCTGGTATCAGGTATGATCAACGCACCGAAAAGATGTTGTGTGGGTAGGTAGGTATGAAGTTCGTCGATGAAGCAACAATTACTGTTCAGGCTGGCAAGGGGGGCGATGGCTGTCTGAGTTTCCGGCGTGAAAAATACATACCCAATGGCGGGCCGAACGGCGGTGATGGTGGTGCTGGTGGCAGTGTGTATTTGACGATACGTTCCGGTGTAAACACCCTGGCTGATTTTCGTTTTACTCGTCGTTTCTCGGCGAAAAATGGTCAGGCGGGACGTGGCAAGAATTGTACCGGTCGTGGTGGCGACGATATCGAATTGGTGTTGCCATCCGGGACCCTGGTATTTGATGACGAAACCGGGGAATTACTGGCCGATCTGGTGTCGCTGCAGGAGCGTTATTTAATTGCCAAAGGTGGCGCTGGTGGGCTGGGGAATACCCGTTTCAAATCCAGCATTACCCGCGCACCAAGAAGAATTACTCTCGGAAAACCTGGTGAATACAAACGTTTACGTCTGGAATTAAAAGTTCTGGCTGATGTTGGTTTGCTGGGACTGCCGAACGCCGGAAAATCGACTCTCCTCAGTCGGGTGTCCAATGCCCGGCCGAGAATTGCAGATTATCCCTTTACCACCCTGTATCCCGAGTTGGGTGTGGTGGAGCTGGGTGTGGCCCGCAGTTTTGTGTTGGCTGATATTCCCGGTCTGATCGAAGGAGCGGCAAGCGGACAAGGGCTTGGTTCACTGTTTCTTCGTCACCTTGATCGTACCCGTTTGTTGTTTCATTTGCTGGACATCGTCCCCTATGACGAAAATTCAGAGCTGGTCAATGATGTACGGGTGATCGAGAATGAAATGCAGTTGCATGGTCAATCATTGGCCTTGAGACCCAGATGGCTGGTTCTCAACAAAATTGATGGTCTTGGCCCCGAACAGGTTGCGGACTGCCAACAGGACCTGGTGGCCAAACTGTCCTGGGACGGGCCGGTTTATACCATTTCGGCGGTGACCGGTGAAGGATGCCAGAAATTGGTCAGTGACGCCATGGGCTATCTGGAGACATTGGCTGCAGCATCAACAAATGAATCCTTGCCGGATGAGGACCCCTTGACTTGCATACCAGAAATTCCCTGAAGCAGACACGTTGTTGGGTGATCAAACTCGGCAGCGCAATTTTAACCAATAATCAGCATGGTCTGGATACCGTCAGGATTGCCGACTGGTGTCGACAGATTGCGGCACTGCATGATATGGGTATCAAGGTTGTGCTGGTGTCATCCGGGGCTATTGCCGAGGGAATGCGTCGTCTGCATTGGCGAAAACGTCCGCCGGCTATACCGCAATTACAGGCGGCGGCCGCACTGGGTCAAATGAGTCTGGTCAAGGCCTATGAGAAGGCCTTTGCTGAACATCAACTCCTGGCGGCTCAAATATTGTTGACCCATGCCGATCTGGCCAACCGGCAACGCTATCTTAATGCCAGGAGTACATTACGCACACTATTGGCATTGAATGTGATTCCGGTCGTGAATGAGAATGATTCAGTGGTCAATGATGAAATCCGTTTCGGCGATAATGATACCCTGGCTGCATTGGTAGCGAATCTGGTCGAGGCCGATGTCCTGACCTTGTTGACGGATCAACAGGGTTTATACAATAAAAACCCACGACTGTATCCGGATGCTAAACTTATTCATGAAGCTGCAGCCGGAGATGTCGGACTGAAAAACATGGCAGATGGCGGGGGTATCCTGGGTCGTGGTGGCATGATTACGAAACTGCAGGCAGCGGCCAAGGCGGCACGTTCCGGGGCCCTTACCACCATCGCATCCGGGTTGGAAACCGATGTTTTATTACGGCTGCATGCCGGCGAAAATATCGGTACGGTTTTGTGGCCGGGTACCGAACGCTGGCAGGCCAGACAACAATGGCTGGGTGCACAAATGCGTGTCCATGGACGTTTGACGATCGATGACGGGGCGGCGCGGGTATTAAAAAATAACGGCAGGAGTTTATTGCCGGTCGGTGTCACACAGGTTAGTGGTCATTTTGATCGTGGCGATCTGGTGATTTGTGCAGACACCGAAGGCCTTGAAGTGGCGCGGGGTCTGGTGAACTATAATGCGGATGAAGCGGGCCGGATCGCGGGGAAGTCAAGCGAAGCGATTGAATCCGTTTTGGGCTATATCACCGAACCAGAAATGATTCATCGTGACAATCTGGTGTTGTCAGGGGGGCTGACATAAAAATACCGCAGCCTGTGTTGTGGCAGCGGTATTCTAGTCAGCTAGGAGGCTGTCCGAGAACAGGAGTCGTAGC
>CAZTLH010000274.1:2404-4393 GCA_964614335.1 uncultured Gammaproteobacteria bacterium | reverse complement strand
ATATTGACTGGTGCCGAGCCGTCGTAAAACAGGACCACCGCCGCCGTACTCCAGCCACTGATCAGGCCTGTCAGCAGTACCAGTAAATGGACCAGACGCAAACTGGAGCAAAGCGGTTTGTTATTCTCGATCGAACTGCGAAAGTGAGCTAACCAAAGACGCAGAAAATGTAGTGGTTTTTTGCGAACCAGATGGGTCGGTATTGTTTTGGCCGCCGTGTAGCAGCTGGCTTCGCTGGCAGTCGTGACGGCTTCGCTGCCAAGATCCACCAGATCCTGTAACAGACAGCTCCGATCAGGCATGATTCATCACGGCATCGTTGAACCTAGTCGGCAAGCAACCCGACACCGGGTCGTCGGGGTAGCGGTACTTTACCGGCAATCGTACACAGAATAGTGCCCGGTCTGACCAGATGGTCACGGGCATGGGCAAAGACCTGGCCCTTGATGCCGGACAGGACAGTGGTTCGTCCCCCTGAAGGTGTTATTGCCAGGGGATCAACGATGACTGCCACCGGTTGATTGGCCTCAACCAGGTCACCGGGCTCGACCAGAAAACTGACCACCCCGGTCTTTTTGGCACGTACATATTCCACTCCGGACAATGGTGTCGCAGCAGCAACCGTTGCAGGCAATGTCGCCGCCGATCCGGACAACAGTCCACGACGACGGAGAAATTCAAGGATATTGCTGGCATCCCGGGTTGCCAGTTTGTCATCCACATCCCCTTGTCCACGTAACTCAATGGTTGCCGACAGGCAGGCCGCGGGGATGGGAAATTCTTTATAGCGTTGGGCCAACTCCCACCACGGTGCAGCCACGGCTTCATCAAAGGGTTGCCCCCCGGAGTTGCTGGCCAGCAATACCGTGGCCGCGCCCAGCTGGGCTGGCAGGTCCCGGGCATCCGGCCACAATGGTGTGCCCAGATAGACATGTAGCAGAGCCTCCAGATCACAATGCAGATCGAGACAGATATCGGCATCGATTGCAGCTTCGAGCAGCAGGCATTTGAGTGTTTCGGTGATCCCTGTCGCCTGTTTTCGTGTTTCGGTGGCCGCTTTTTTTAGCGCCGTGCGTATCAAGCTGATATTTCGCCCGGAATCATGGTTGAGCTGGTTGCCAATATTATCCGCCACGGATTCGAACGGTTGTGGAAAATCCCGGTTGAAATTTCCCTGTCCTCCCAGGTCATAACGACCCAGTATGTGCTCACTGACGACCTGTCCGAGACCTACCGGATTGGCAATGGGTGCGAGGACGATCTGGCCGATGATTTCGCCGGCCGCCTCGGCTTCATCGAGCAGGCGGCGCAGATGATGCAGCACCAGGAGCCCGGGTATTTCGTCGGCGTGTAACGCAGCCTGTAAATAGGCTTTCGGCCGGGCGTCAGCTGCACCATAACGGATAAAACTTAGATGCTGTTCACAACCCGGGGCATTGCCCGGGAGGGTGATATTGGTTCGTTCTGACATCTTGATCCAGGTGGTTCTAAAAGTGATAGGGGCTGATGCTGGATATCAAAATAAATTCTGTCCAGACCATGGTTCAGGTTTGTGTAAGAGCCTTGCAGCATAGCGCATTTTGATTATTTTTTCGATCCTGAGTGACATCCTTAGTGGGGTCAGCAGAGCGAATTTCCCAAGAACAAATCCCTCAAGCACGAGAGGTGTATATTGCGGCTTTACTAAATGTGACATTATTTGCGACACGGGCTTAACCCATTCTGGCCATCGAAGACGAAACTTCGCTTGTCAAGCTACTGCACAACGCATTTACTGCTTATTTTCGTAGGTATCGCTGATATTTTTTCAGTCAGCAATCCACTCAGTCGATGATTCAGGGTTTTTGCCCGGGTATGATGATCTCCTCATCAGAAAAAAAGTATTGCTCCATTTTTTCAGCCAGCAATTTTCTGCCTTCCAGGTCCATGGCATTGATACGATATTCATTGATCAGCATAGTTTGTACTTGCTGCCATTGCTGCCAGGCC
>CAZTLH010000274.1:0-2304 GCA_964614335.1 uncultured Gammaproteobacteria bacterium | reverse complement strand
GATACGATATTCATTGATCAGCATAGTTTGTACTTGCTGCCATTGCTGCCAGGCCGGTTTTGATACTTGTTCAAAGATGCGCTTCCCGAGATCTCCTGGCCAGGGTGGAAAATCCAGACCTTCGGCCTCGATGTCTAATTTGATACAGTGAACCATTCGACTCATTTTCTGTTCTCTCTTCGTTGTGGTAGTGATTGTTCAGTAGCTCACGTCAGGGATTCACTGACTGTTCTCGCTCGATGGCAAGAAATGTCCCACGGACTCAAAGGCCGCCAACAAGTCCTTGTAATTGATATTCTAGCCGGAGTTCAGCTGCTTGTGAACGTATCAGACCAGTGTGAATTTCCCCTGCCAGTGTTGATTGACAAAATCGATTGATAACGAACGTGGCGTGAAGGCCCCCTTGTTGACGATCGGAAAATCGGTCACGGGGGGTTCGGCGCCTTCATAGTCAATACCACATTCGCGGGTCATGACAGGTCGAAAGGTGATTTCCAGTTCCGGGCTGTCTGGTGTAATCGCCTGTTCATCTGCCGGCTCACGAAAGACCACGCGTTTGCGGATCAGGCAACTGAAATACAATTCCATTTCCACCTGTAGCGGCCGTTGTCGTTGTGCCAGCTGCTGTTTTGCGTTCTGACTCAGCCGGATCTTGAGTATTTTGCCATCGAGTTCAATTTCCCGGTTCACAGGTTTGTCCTCTGTTCTATGAGTTGATGCAGTAAACGGCTTACCGGTGTCGGTATCGCGGGTAACGGTTGTTGAAGGTCAAACCACTGGTAACCGCTTTCGGCTACACCTTCGCTATGCTCACAATACAGGATACAGGGCTGAATCCGAAGATGATAATGACTGAAACTGTGACGATAAACCGGCCAGTTGTCTTTTAGGACCACGGACAACCGCAAATGTTCAAGACACCAGTGCTCGGTATTTTGTCCCATATCGATTTGAGGCAGCACCCAGAGACCCCCCCAGAGTCCCGCAGGAGGATTTTGTTGCAGCAGGATCTGCTGTTGTTGTAACAACAGTAACATCCGGATTTCCTTCACCGGCAGTATCCGGCGGGGTTTTGGAGTCGGGTATTGTGGGACCGCTTGTTGGGCCAGGGCGAGACAATGATCGGCCAATGGGCAACATGCACACTGTGGTGTGCGGGTACAGATTGTCGCCCCCAAATCCATGATGGCCTGGGTATAATCACCGATACGTTGTCTTGGAGTCAGTGTTGTGGCCAGTTGCCAGAGCTGTCGATTGACCCCGGAGTCACCGGGCCAGCCGGGGATTGCGAATCTTCGACACAGCACCCGTTTGACATTGCCATCGAGTATCGGTGCATATCGGTCCATGGCCAGGGCCAGAATCGCCCCGGCCGTAGAGCGGCCAATGCCTGGCAGTTGACAGAGGGCCTCGATGGTTTCAGGAAAATGGCCATGATATTGTTCCACCAGTATTTGCGCCGTGTGGTGAAGATTCCGGGCCCTGGCGTAATAACCCAGACCACTCCAGAGTTGCAGTACCTCATCCAGTGATGCGGCAGCCAGGGATTCCAGGGTTGGAAATTTTTTACAGAAACGGTTGAAATAGGTGATCACGGTATCGACCCGGGTCTGTTGCAGCATGACCTCCGATAGCCAGACCCGATACGGTGTTTGTGGTTGTTGCCAAGGCAGATTTTTGCGCCCTGCCACATCCCACCAATTGAGCAGGGCAGCGGAAAAATATTTTTTATTACCTGAAGTCATAAGGGTTTATTACCTGGCTGGAACATCATTTTGACACCGGTATGCTCGTTTGCGTTAGCGTTGTTGAGACTTTTTTCTTCACAGGTGGCCGATGAGTTGGGATCCAGCTGCACCAAAAGGTAGTGAATTGTGTCTCGGCGTTGAAGAATATTGCCTAATATCTTCCTGGAGTCAGTTTAAGAATGGCGGTAATTTCGGCGTTTATTGTTACCTCTCGTTATTAATGACCTGACGCTTGAACTAAGCGGTGTGTGTTTTACGTCCACATAATTATTGTATTGAAAATAAAATGCCATTGATTGTTTGCAGACAGGTATTTTGTGCCTTTCATAAATAATTTAAGACTGAAATCTGCTTATTGATTATTACATAACGCCAAAATAACGGGCCACAAATGATAACCGATGGCTTATCCAAGTGGCAATAATTCTTGTATAAACACGACCTTACAAAAAAAACGGCGCTTATTTGTGGTCGCTGTTGATTTTTTTGTGTGTGCCCGGAATGGGCATGATTTTATGGGGTGCAAGTCCCCTGTACATTATCTGGAGAGACATCA
>CAZTLH010000273.1:0-4408 GCA_964614335.1 uncultured Gammaproteobacteria bacterium | reverse complement strand
TTTTCGGGTAAATGGATCTGTTCTATGGCCGACTAGGCTAAAGCTTCAGCCCCCACGGTACGGACATCCAACAAGGCCAGGCATCTATCTCAACCACTGCCAACTCCAGATTTGTTGTGATTTATTCGTGCCGCAGACGGCTGTAGTCGATGGCTTCAAATCCGTTATCAGATCTTCCGGGTATAAAAGGTCAAATGGATAACGGCCATGTGTTTGGGTTAAATTAACCAGCCTGCCATGATCATCAGCTGGAGTATCATATTCGCCACGATCGCCGCTACAACATCATCCAGCATAATCCCGAAACCGCCTGTGACATTGCGATCGAGCCAGCCAATGAACCAGGGTTTGCTGATATCGAGCAGACGAAACAAGAGAAATCCTGACAAGAGTGTAGTTGCTGATACTGGCACAGCAATCATGGTGATGACATACCCTACAATTTCGTCCCAGACAATGGATGGGTCATCATGCACTCCCATCTGCTTTGCTGCCCGACCACAGATGACAATCCCCAGCAGAGCCAGACCCACCATCACCAAACTATAGACCAAAAATCCCAAAGGCTGAAGCAGCAAGACCAGTGGCACACCGACCAGCGTACCAAAGGTGCCCGGTGCCCAGTGTATCCTGCCAACACCAAATCCGGTAGCCAGCCACAGTAGTAGCCTGTCTGACCCATGGGTTGATGGGCTCATGTCGTATTGCTTCAAATTCTTCTCGTAATCGTGTCTGAACGAAAGCTTTGACCGAATTTACTGACAGCCATTCATTCGATGACCTTTGTACCAAAAACGTTCTAAATCAACCAATAATTCCCGTGCTGGATAATTCTGGCGAGAACCCTGTCAAAATATCAGACTGCAACACTTCCTACAATACATTTTTGAAATCGGGTGTCAGATGACGATAATCGATACCAGCAAATAATGTGCTTTTTGGTATTTTTTTGATCTCAAGCAGTTGATTGTCTTCAAGTCATGCGGTACGGTCTATTACGAGCCTACCCGAGAACAGAAATCGTAGCGAGGGAGAACGGCTTTGAGACAGATGATTCTTAATGACTCCAGGTAACAAGTCGTTGTGCAACAAAAAATCATTGAGAAATCTGACCAAAACCGGCCGCGTGTCAGGATTTCAGTTGTCAGACAGACTCCAGGCAAATGGCATCGATCACCAGCTGGCTTGCTGCAAATGACTGTTAACAAATTGCAAATACAAGCAGGATGGTGTTCGTCACTTACAAACGATCGAGAGAAGACTCCATAATGACTGTAATGCATACTTCTTCACCCCGGGTAGCATTGATCTGTGGCCCTTATCAATCCGGCAAATCAACACTTCTTGAAGCCATGCTGGCCGAAGCGGGTTCACTACAGCGACACAATCCAGAGAGCCTGGCCCTGGCTGACAGTTCGCCGGAAGCCCATGCCCACGCAATGACGACTGAATTGAATATTGCCAGCACTGAGTATCTGGGTGAACCCTGGACATTTATCGACTGCCCCGGTCTGATCGAGTTACAACAGGAAACCCGCAGTGCTTCTACCATTGCCGATATTGCTGTCGTTGTCTGTGAACCGGACCCGGACAAATCGACCGCGCTGGCCGCAACACTACAAATTCTTGAAGAAAACAATATCCCGCATCTGCTTTTTATCAACAAGTTTGACAAGGAAGAGGTCAGCGCCCGCCATATGCTGGAAACCTACCAGGCCGTTTCAAAAAGACCGCTGGTATTACGAGAAATACCAATCCGGGAACATGGAACAATCACCGGTCATGTTGATCTGGTATCCGAACGAGCCTTTCATTGGGAAGAAGGCAAGCCTTCCAGTCTGGTCGCCTTACCGGAAGCCATCCAGGATCGGGAGGAGGAAGAACGTACTACATTATTCGAGAGTCTCGCAGATTTCGATGACGATTTGCTGGAAGAATTATTGGAAGACATGACCCCGTCGAATGATGAAATCTACGCCAACCTTGGCAGGGATTTATCCAGCAATCTGGTGGTTCCCGTATTATTTGGCTCGGCCACACATGGCAATGGTATTCGCCGTTTAATGAAAGCACTGCGTCACGAAGCGCCGGATATTGCCACTACCAACAAACGACTTGACGTTAAACCCTCAAAGGATTCTGTGGTAAAAATATTTAAAACCGTCAACGCCGGTCATGCTGGAAAGATATCCATCGGGCGTGTGCTGTCGGGAACAATCAATGAGGGCGGCACCCTGAATGGTCAGCGTGCTGCAGGCATGAGCAAACTTTTCGGTGCCAAAATGGAACGGGTGTCCAAAGCCCGGGCCGGGGATGTGATTGGCTTTGGCAAACTCGATGATGTAACCACTGGTGATCGAGTGACTGAAACCGGCAAACAGCAAGCCGACCAGCTGGCTACACCTGCGCCGTCACCGTTTGCACTGGCGATAAATGCCGAAAACCGGGCTGATGATGTCAAACTGCCCGACAACCTGCAAAAAGTACTGGATGAAGACTTATCGCTAAGTGCGGCCATCGATGAACGGACCGGAGAATTTATCCTCTATGGCCAGGGTGATATGCACTTGCGTCTGGCGCTGGAAAAATTAAAAAATCGTTCAGGCTTGTCGGTTAATGCCACGACGCCAACGATTGCCTATCGCGAAACCATGCGCAAACCCATAGAGAAACGGGTCCGGCACAAAAAACAGAGTGGAGGTCATGGTGAATTCGGTGAAGTGATGCTCCGTGTCTCTCCACGAAAACGTGGCACGGGGTTTGCTTTCGCGGATGAAATTCACGGTGGTGTAATACCAAAACAATATATACCTGCTGTCGAGGCCGGTGTCATCGAAGCATTGAACCAGGGTCCAATGGGTTATCCGCTGGTGGATATTGAAGTGGTCCTCACAGACGGTAAATTTCATGCAGTAGATTCTTCTGAAATGGCCTTCAGAAAAGCGGCTGGCCAGGCCATACGTGAAGTCATGGCAGAGTCCGGAACTGTGTTGCTTGAACCGATCAACAATGTCAGCATTCTTACGCCGAGTGAACATACCCCACGCATACAAAAACTGGTCAGTGGTCGTCGTGGTCAAATACTGGGCTTTGACACCCTCACCGAGCATCAGGGCTGGGATGTCGTCAGCTGTCAGATTCCAGCAGCTGAAATGCAGGACATGATCCAGGAGTTGCGTTCTGCAACCATGGGGGTCGGCAGTTATGAGTCCAGTTTCGATCGTCTCCAGCAACTGAGCGCCGATGAAGCCCAGAAAATCGTCGCCGCGTAATTGTTTTTTCCGACCGACCAAATGACTGCAGCAGCGGGTACAAACAAGACTGGTGCTGACAATTTCTGCAGTCGCATTACTGCAGAAAATGCTGGTAGCCTGTACGTTCAAACGGAATAACATTTTTCTCGTGATCGAGGATTTTAACCCCCTGGCCGGTATGCATGGAACCGATGCGGGTACAACGAAGCGACATATCAGCAAATAGAGTCGCCAACCGGTCCCGATCAGCGATTGCTGCAGTAAAACACAGCTCATAGTCATCGCCAAAACTGATGGCGGGTTGCAGGGCTGCTGGTGTTAGACTGGCAGCCGCTGGCAATAAACGCAGATAACTGTCAGATAATGGCAACGACTCAGCCCGTACGACTGCCTGCAGACCACTGGCACGGGCAATATGACCCAAATCCTGGAGTAGTCCATCTGAAATATCAATCGCCGCACGAGCCAGACTCCGAATCGCCAAACCAGCCTCGTTTCTGGCCTGCGGCCGTCGCAGACGTTGCACACAATAATTTCGATCTGCTTCCTCGGCCAGCAGCTTCCCCTGCAAAATCTGCAAACCCAGCGCGGCATCTCCCAGGCTTTCTGTCACATAGATATCATCGTCAACGCGGGCGTTACGACGCAGCATGGCCATACCTTCAGGACATTCTCCCATAATGGTCACTGCAATGGCCAGTGTTCCGTGTGTGATATCCCCACCAACCAGCGCGATGCCTGAAGACAGGCTGGCCTTCAGCAAACCGGCACAAAATCCATCAATCCAGATTTTGCTGACTTTCGGCAAGGCCAGAGACACGGTATACCAGCGTGGTGTTGCACCCATGGCAGCAAGATCACTCAGATTAACCATTAACGATTTGTAAGCGATATCCTCTGGACCCGTATCTACAGGGAAATGGACTCC
Source organism: uncultured Gammaproteobacteria bacterium (assembly GCA_964614335.1). Taxonomy (GTDB): domain Bacteria; phylum Pseudomonadota; class Gammaproteobacteria; order Arenicellales; family DRJH01; genus DRJH01. The sequence continues at coordinate 226 of CAZTLH010000273.1, read as the reverse complement.
TGACAGCAGCATATCCGAGGAAATGACCAGTCTGCAGCCAGCCGCGGGTCGTAACAAGGCGGCATCATCACCCGGTCCCAACACCACACCGGCTTGTGGTGCGTCGCTAAAGTAATGACAGATCCTGGTTATGAGATCGAATTCATTCAGTGCAGTATCCTCGGCCTGCGACTAGGAGCCTGTCCGAGAACAGGAGCCGTAGCGAGGGGAAGCGGATTTGAGGTCA
>CAZTLH010000272.1:0-4429 GCA_964614335.1 uncultured Gammaproteobacteria bacterium | reverse complement strand
GTCCACGCCATGCGGGTGCGTGGTCACAGTGGTGTGTGGGAACTCTTTATTCCTGGATTGGTCGCCGGAGAAACCTATAAATTCGAAATACGTAGCAAAAATGGTGCGATACAGCTGAAGGTTGATCCTTATGCTGAACAGATGGAAATGCGCCCGGCGACGGCCTGTATTGTCCATGACAGCAATCAATTTCAGTGGCAGGATCAGAACTGGATCGCCGCCAGAGAAAACCAGGGTCAGGCACTGGACCGACCGATCACGATTTACGAGGTTCATCTGGCATCCTGGCGACGTGAGGGTGCCGGATTTCCCGGTTATCGTGATCTGGCACATCAACTGGTCGAATATTGTCAGTGGATGGGTTATACCCATATTGAATTGCTGCCGATCACCGAACACCCCTTTGATGGTTCCTGGGGTTATCAGGTTACGGGCTATTATGCGCCCACCAGACGCTATGGTCTGGCCGATGATTTTCGTTATTTTGTCGATTATTGCCATCAACATGGTCTGGGAGTCATTCTTGACTGGGTGCCGGCACATTTTCCGGCGGACAGTCACGGTTTGGCCACTTTCGATGGCACGCCTTTGTACGAACATGCGGATCCGCGGCGTGGTGAGCATCGTGATTGGGGGACCAAAATCTTCAACTTTGGTCGTAACGAAGTACGCAATTTTCTGGTTGCCAATGCCTTGTTCTGGGTGGAGCAATATCATCTGGACGGTCTGCGTGTCGATGCGGTGGCATCGATGTTATATCTGGATTATTCACGACCGGCAGGTGAGTGGTTACCCAATGAACAGGGCGGCAGGGAAAATCTGGAAGCGGTGGCTTTTTTGCAGGAGTTCAATCTACAACTGCATGAGCGATTTCCCGGTGTGTTGACCATGGCCGAGGAATCAACCGCCTGGCCCGGTGTGACCCGGTCTGTGTCGGAAGGTGGTTTGGGTTTTAGCTTGAAGTGGAATATGGGCTGGATGAATGACACCCTGGAATACTTCAGTCAGGATCCGGTGTATCGGAAGTATCATCATAACCGGATGACGTTCTCACAGGTTTATGCCTATAGTGAACACTTTATTTTGCCATTTTCACATGATGAAGTGGTGCATCAAAAAGGCGCTATGCCGGAGAAAATGCCGGGGGATACCTGGCAGAAATTTGCCAATCTTCGTCTGCTTTACAGCTATTTGGCCGTCCATCCTGGCAAGAAACTGTTGTTTATGGGTCTGGAGTTTGGGCCCTGGCAGGAATGGCATGAAAATACCGGTCTCGACTGGCAACAAGCGCAAGGTATGCCCCATCGAGGTCTGCAACTGCTGGTGCGTGATTTAAACCGTATGATCTGTCGTATCCCTGCGCTTTTTGAAGAGGATTTTTCCCAGGCCGGTTTTCAGTGGCTCGATTGTGACGATGCAGATCAGTCAGTGATCAGTTTTATTCGCAGGGACCATCATGGCGGTTTTGTGGTTGTGGTATTGAATCTGACCCCTGTGCCACGCCCGGATTATAGGCTCGGTGTTCCCCGGCTCGGGCAATACCGGGAGATCTATAATTCCGATTCATCTGTCTACGGTGGTTCCAATATGGGTAACGCCGGCCAGGTTGTCAGTTCCGATATATCCAGTATGGGTCAGGCGCAATCAATACAGCTTGTGTTGCCACCTTTGGCCTGTCTGGCCTTGGAGCTCATCACTTAATCACGAATTATGGCCATACATTCTTACTGAAGCACCTTGGTCAATATGGTTGTTACCAGGAGACGGTCGAGAGCAGGAGCTCCTGCTAGCAATGGATTCGCTGATTGTTTTCTCGCTCGATGTCCAATGGGCCAATTGGCGTGAAATCAACCAACACATCTTTGTTATAGAGTTTCTGGCGGGAGCTACTGATTCACGGACAGGCTTCTAGAAATACTTGCCAGATCTGCTATATTGACATTTCGTCAAGTCGGTACAACCAAAGAATCAAAAATTGTTGTGAATTGACACATTTTGTTTTCAGTGAATTTGACTGAACTTTAGTCATTCATCAGTGTCTACTACGGCTATGGCAAACTGTGTTTGTCAGTCATCCCATCGTATAACAGGAGGATTTTATGAGTATCAAGAAAATACGTGTAACTCTGGGTGGTATTGCCTTGATTTCCGGTTTGATGTTGAGCCCGGTTCAGGCTGCACCAGCACCAGCTGGTGCCTATAATATTGACCCTGCACATACGAATCTCGGTTTTGCGGTCAGCCATCTTGGTTTTAGTCATGTAATAGGGCGTTTCAATCAAGTCGCGGGTCAGGTCACCATCGACCCAAAAGGCCAGTCGAGTGCCAATGTGACCATTCAAACCGCCAGTGTCGATACCAACCACGCCAAGCGAAATACAGATTTACGTGGCCCCGATTTTTTTAATGCCAAGCAATTTCCGACACTTACATTTGCGGCGACCAGTGCGAAATTCAATACCGCCGGTGAAGTCAGTTCATTAAGCGGTAATCTGACGGCTCATGGTGTCACCAAGCCCGTCACCATGACCGTCAAGCAATATGGCGCAGGAAAGGACCCCTGGGGTGGTTTTCGGGTCGGTTATTTTGCCGAGACCACAATCAAACGCTCCGATTTTGGTATGAACTTTATGAAGGGTGCGCTGGGCGATGATGTGGCATTGCGTCTGGATATTGAATTGGTGAAGAAGAAGTAATCGTCACCATCGTACTGTTATAACAGTCAGGAATAATCGGAGCGATGGGACAAACCCTGCAACTGGCCTTGCCTGTAGCTATTGCGCTGGGCTTGTCCTTCCTCTTGTTTGCAGTCAGTCGACGTGCTCCTGTAGCACTTTGGGGTCTGGCACTGATCTGGCTGCCCGGTGACATCCAGGTTGCCGGCTGGCCAAACATTCTACCCACAGAGGCCGTGCAGTGGCTTTGGCTGCTGGTGGTCGTTGCGGCACTGGTCAGTTGGTTAGTCCGACGGCCACAAACGGCCGCTATTGCCCAGTCCCTGGTTTTGCTGGCGATACTGCTGGCGATCGCCTGGCCTGTCATCCGTAATCTGTCTGATCAGGAGGCGCTGGTGGAACTGGCCATCCTGTTGGCAATCGGCGTGCTGATGATCTACCGATTACTGTGCTCTGATCAGAATAACCGGTACAGCCCTGCGCTGGCACTGGCAGTGAGCCTTGGCGGTCTGGGGGTCACTGCTGCCCTGGCGGGAACTGTCCTGGTTGGGCAGCTCGCTGGAGTGCTATCTGCTTGTATGGGTGCCTTCGCCATTCGGGAAATTGTCGTTGGCTGTCGTGAAAAAAGCATCGAGGCCTCCAAATTGGTGCCGGTGGTGATGCTGGCATTGGCGTTGCTGGCGATTGCCCGAATCTATGCGGAAATGCCGGCCGGTCCGTCGGCATTGTTATTACTGGCATTGCCAGCCGGATTGTTACTGCATTTTAGATTTGCCTTTATCGTAAGTTTGGTCAGCGCTGTAATTGCTCTTTCCTGGCTTTTACTTACCGCTGATAATTCAAGTTATTACTAATGATAAATACAGTATATAGACAAGCTTGAATGAGTCAATAATCAGCAGGCTTTGATTCCTGTGATTAATAGCCGGGTCGATACCCGAATCTGTTCATCTATAGTTTCATCTGACATTGGCCATTGCGTTTGCTCCAGTATCAGATCACATAGACCATGTACAAGGGCCCATGCAGTACAAGCCAGCATCTGTTCCGGTTGATCGCTAAACACCCCTTGTTCTATCCCGGTTGAAATAATGGTATTTAGTACATGGAAGGATTGTTCGCTTTTATGGGCAAGAGTCTTATATTGCGCACGATCGATAATTCCTTGACCAAACATCAATCGATAAAGATCCGCATTTTCTCGTGCAAAGCTAATGTAGGCAATGCCACAGGCCTGCAATTGGGCAGCAGAGTCATCACCTGCTTCTGTAATGGCTTGACGAGTCCGATCAATAAGTTGTTCAAAACCCTGAGTTGCCAGGGCAGCCAACAAGGCATTTTTGTCTTTGAAATGGCGATATGGAGCAGTTTGTGAGACCTTGATTTCTCTCGCCATTGCACGCAGGCTGAGTTTTTCAATCCCATATTCCTGCAGGTGGTGTACGGCTGTTCGTAATAGTGTTTCTCGTAAACTCCCATGATGATAGTCTTTATGATCTGATTTCATATGATAAATCCTGATCTATTGACAGCAGTTCTCTCAAGATATTTGATATTAATATTTGTTGGCATCTTAGAGTGATTTTAGCAATTAGGGGTATCGAGTGAGGTTTGTCCAGCGAATCATTGGCCAATAGAAGCTTCTGATAAGTTGACAGTGCCAATATAACACATCTATAATGTGCTCACTGTAAACATAAAGGATAAACACATCATGGATCATTATCAACTGTTCAAGAGTATTCATATTCTAG
>CAZTLH010000271.1:0-4433 GCA_964614335.1 uncultured Gammaproteobacteria bacterium | reverse complement strand
TTATATTGCTGATGTGTTATGGATCGTTGTTGGTTTTGTCGTGTGTGCGACGGTTCTCATTTTGTTTTTTTGTTAGCCTTAGTCGTCATACTAGATTCCTCTTAGTCTCGTGGTCTCGGAGATGTCTGTTAGTGACAGCTCTCTTCGAAATGCCCATCATCAAAGTATGTATGTCCGGGTTACCTGCCATTACCAGTTCCAGACAATCCTTTGGTTCTACCCCGGACTCTTCGCAGACCTGTAACAACAATTTGTTGAGTACCGATTGCACCGCCGTGGTCATTTTATTGGCGCCATCGGTGTGCATCATGGCATAGGATACCCGGCTCATCAGGTCTTCACCGTAACGAATCTGCGGATTCATGGCCGATGTCTGGTGCACGGCCTTGCCGCTGGCCAGATCATAGAGATAAACTGCCATGGTGGTAGAGCCGATATCAATTGCAGCGCCGTAGACATGCTCACAAAAGCCCGGCCAGATGGCGACGATTTCACAACCATCACGAATCGCCACGGTGACCTTAAAGTCAGCATCACGCAAAATACCTTGTAATAATGGCAGCAGCCGTGGGTGCAGCCGTAATCGAGGGAAATCCCAACTGGCACGCAACGCTTCGATCAGGGTAGCTTCTTCGCCGGGATTGGATTCCAGACCTGGAGCCGGCGGCTCACAATAATGCAGACTGATTACCGGTAGCAGCGGGATGTCGACCTGGACCCCGGATTTACGAATCACGGCACGAAATTCCTGGCTTTCCTCAGGAACCGCAATCACTATATCACCGAGCAGATGGGTACGGCAGGCCAGACGACGCCCTTCCTCAAGACCACGACGGGCCTGAAACCGTTGCTCTCCTTCGGAAAAAGCGGTCAAATGATCGGGTCGACTGTCGATCCCGTGTTTTTGCTGATAACCGGGAACCGGTTCACAGATACAACGCCCGCACAGACCTCTGCCACCACAGATGGAACTGAGATCGACACCCAGCTGACGTGCCGCATCCATAATCGAGGTTCCGGCTGGTAACTGGCCACGGATACCGGATGGGGTGAATACAACATTGACTGTAGCCGAGGTTTTATCCATGATTATTCCATCGCTTCTGCATAGGTTGGCAAATTATCACAAAGGTGATAATAGTCCGGCTTTTCTTTAACATAGATATGAGCCGCGGCCTGCAACGGCGGATCATCGTCCAGGCTGCCGGGTAAAATACTGATCCGGGTCTTTTGGCGATGACTCCAGAACATGAGGCTGCCACAAACCGGGCAAAATCCATACGAAGCGTTTGCCGTGACCGCATACCAGCGCACTTCGCCTTGCAGCGAGAAATTCTTTCTTTCGGTAGCCGTCGCGGCCAGATAATGACCGGTCATACGACGACACTGTCGACAATGACAATACAATATGGGGCGCAACGGGCCATCGACCTGATAGCGTACCGCGCCACAAAGACAGCCGCCTTGATGGGGAAGACCAGCAGGCTCCCTATTCTCGGACAGCCTCCTAGCCACGCCGACGCCGACGACCACGACCCCGGCCAGATTCGCTGTCGGCAGCCGAGGGCTGCCGATAACGCAGAATCCAGTCCTGGCAATTCTCGTCATGTGCCAGCAACACATCGGCGGCCTTTACCGCCTGTACCAGGCCTTCATGCAATGGATTGACAATGGCCGACGTCATCCCGGCCTGGGCCACCATCGGCAGAAATGCGTAGTTAATACCGGCACGGTTTGGCAGACCAAAACTCATATTGGATGCCCCACAGGTGGTATTCACCTTAAGCTCGGTACGCAAACGATTGACCAGTGCAAATACCTGTTTGGCGGCACCACTGACCGCACCGATCGGCATCACCAGTGGATCAACCACCACATCTTCCCGGGGAATGCCATAGTCGGCTGCACGTTCAACAATTTTCTTGGCGATTTTATAGCGCTCATCCGGGTCTTCAGAAATGCCGGTTTCATCATTGCTGATGGCTACCACTGCGGCCTGGTATTTTTTTACCAGTGGAAACACCCGATCCATGACCGCATCTTCACCGGTGGTGGAATTGACCAGCGCCTTGCCCTGATAAACCGCCAGACCGGCCTCCAATGCCTCGATAATTGAGGAGTCGATCGACAACGGCACATCCGTTAAACCCTGGACCAATTGTATGGTACGAGCGAGAATTGCCGGCTCATCGGACAATGGAATCCCCGCATTGACATCCAGCATCTGCGCACCGGCGGCCACCTGGGCCAGGGCATCACTTTCCACCCGGCTGAAATCACCTTCTTTCATCTCTGCAGCCAGCAGTTTGCGACCGGTGGGATTGATACGTTCGCCGATCATGACGAAGGGTTGGTCAAAACCGATGATCACTTCCCGGCTGGCCGAACTGATGATGGTATGGGTCATAAGCTTGTTCCTGTCACTTAATGAGATAAATTGGGTTGGGACGATATGGGTAGATTATTGTCAGATGTAAATGGTGAAGCCTGTTGAACGGCATCGGCATCCGGATACCAGGGCACGCGCTTGCCGAGCACACCACTGTCATGAATGATTTTGGCTACGTGTTTTTCCTGACGATAGGCCATGACATGGATGCCACTGACACCCGGTATTTCCTTGAGCGCCTGGATCAGCTCTACACACAGCTTTTTACCTTCTTCGCGCTGATTACTGCTACCCTCGAGACGGTCAATTATCGCATCCGGGATATGCACACCGGGTACATTACTACGCATCCAGCGAGCAGTTTTCGCTGATGGCAACGGACCGACACCGGGCAGTATATAACATTGCTCCGTTAGACCCAGATCCACAACCTGACGCATGAAATCCCGCATCTGTTCGAGATCAAAACAATATTGAGTCTGGATAAACATGGCGCCAGCGGCAATTTTTTTAGCCAATTGAAGGACCCGTTCCGGGTACGGTGGTACAAACGGATTGATGGTCGAGCCTGGAAACAGTGCCGGGGCCTGGGTGAGTTTGCGGCCACTCAAAAAACGTGATTCTGTGCACATCACCCGCACCGTTTCCAGCAAGGAGATGCTATCGAGATCGAAGACCGGTTTAGCCTGCGGATGATCGCCAGCGCTGACATCATCACCGGACAGGCTGAGCATATTGCAGATCCCCATCGCCGCAGCCCCAAGGATATCCCCCTGGATTGCGATACGATTCCGGTCCCGGCAGGAGACCTGAAAAATCGGTGAATAGCCCATCCGGGTCAACAAGGCACAGACCGCGACACTCGACATATGGCAATTCGCGCCGGAGCCATCGGTGGCATTGACCGCATCGACAACCCCATCAAACAGTTGTACCCGCTCTGCAACTTCATTGGGCTCGGCGGAATCCGGTGGTGCTATCTCGGCCGTAACGGCAAAATGACCGGCTCGTAATATCCTTTCGAAACGACTGTGTGAGACATGACCGGGCAATATCGGCAAAGGATCACCGGGATTGAGTGGCCTACCCTGATCGACATCAAAATCATTCATATCGGCAACTGACATGACTACAACTCTCTTTCAGCAGGCTTGGTCCGGGCCAAAGCCAGCCAGGATGACGTTCCGGTGCGGCCCCGATCGACGGCAAATCGCAGCTCTTCAATACGTTGACCATGACGCATCCGGTGACTCCCTTCCCAGGCAGCGACCCATACACAACACATTTGCGGATTGACCTCACAACAACCATCTTCTCGCACCCCGCCACAGGGTCCATTGCGAATCTGTTTCGGGCAATTCATGGGACAAGTCATGCCGGTACTGGACAAGACGCACTCACCGCACATCTGGCAGTCAAAAAGAAAACCCTTGAGGATTTTCTCCAGCCAGGTCACTAACGGATCCAGTCGCTTGCCGCTCATCCGGTTCAACAATACCAGCAGACGTAGCAAGAGCGGTGCAGTGGTTAAATAGAGTGTCTCCAGCGCACCGGCGTGCCGGGTGGACCACTGACGAACAGCATACATGATCAGGCGACTTGACGAACAGGGGTGACCGCGGCACTGCCGGCCGGGTTATGTTGCGCAGTCAATTGCACCAGTTGGCTACCCAGAAGGCCATAGCCGACCGGTCGATAAACCATCTCCAGGCCAAGTTGCCGGGCCGCGGCCTGTGCCTGATCCTTGAGCACCTTATTTTTGTCCTGGGCCAGATACACCAGACGTCGATAGTTACCAAAGTAGGCCTCAAGTAGTTGCGGGTATCGATCCAGCCCCAGACCAATGATGACCAGGCGCTGAAAATTTTTGAGCAGGTAATCGGTGACAAAAAAACTACCCGGCTCTTCATCCATCAGCTTATCAAATTGCGCCGGACCGGCATAAAAACTGTAACAATGTGGACCCGGGAGACGCTCGACACCGTATTCTGACAACAGCTGATCCAGTTTTCCCGCTGTGCCACAATCGCCATAGGCAACATAG
>CAZTLH010000270.1:0-4443 GCA_964614335.1 uncultured Gammaproteobacteria bacterium | reverse complement strand
TCTCGGATAGCCTCCTAGTGATTTATTGAGCGCCTTGTTGTCGTCACTGTATTAATTGTGCTTGCCGGATCCCTTCGTTGGTGTCGACCCGCCACAATAACAGCATACCGGCCAGCAATAAAATCACGATCGAGGACATGGCCAGGCGGGGGTTAGCTGTCAGGCTGCCGGTGAGGGCAATCAGCAAGGGGCCAAAGATTGCGGCAAATTTACCCAGCATATTATAAAAACCGAAGTATTCCGCAGGTCGATTCGCTGGTACCAGACGCGCATACAATGATCGTGACAGCGATTGCACACCCCCTTGTACCAGGCCGATGGTTGCGGCCAGGGCATAGAACTCCCAGCTGTACTGGATAAAAGCGGCCCAGATCGAGGCTGCGATATAGACCGACAGACCGATCAGAATGCCTGCTTTGGGGCCGATCCGGTCGCCGAGTATGCCGAACCCAAGGGCTGCCGGAAAACTGACAAACTGGGTGATCAACAAGGCCAGCATCAGGCCATTGCTTTGCAGGCCGATCGACAGCCCATAATCGACGGCCATACGCACGATGGTGTCGACGGCATCAATATAGAGCCAGTAGGCGATAAGGAATGTCATCACGGTCTTGAGTTTGCGCAACTCGGAAAAGGTACCGCGCAAGCGTCGCCAGGCCAATTTTCCCGATGCCAATAAACCGATGATCTGCCGGTTGCCACTTTCCCGGACCTGGAGCATTAATGGCAATGAAAAGACCAGCCACCAGATCGCGACGCTGACAAAAGCGAGACGCACCGCCGTTGCAGTATCGGCGATGCCAAACCAGTGAGGTTTTAGCAGCAGCAGTACATCCAGCATAAACAGCAGGCCACCACCGAGATAACCGAGGGAGAAGCCCAATGCCGAGACCGTATCGAGCTGCTCCGCAGTGGCTACGGTGGGTAGCAGCGAGTCATAAAAGATATTGGCCCCGGAAAACCCGACCAGACCCAATACCAGCGCAATCAGTGCCCACAGCCATTCGCCCTGGGCAATAAAGAACAAACTGCCGGTGGACAGAACGCCAAGCAGGGCGAAGAATCCCAGTAAACGTTTGCGGTAACTGCCGGCATCGGCCAACGCACCGAGCAAGGGTGCCAATATCAGAATCAGGGCACTGGCCGCTGCGCTGGCAACGCCGAGTCTTGAGGTGCTGACGGTGGCATCAACACCACCGCTCCAGTATTGCTTGAAAAATAATGGAAAGAAACCTGCCATGACGGTGGTCGCGAAGGCTGAATTGGCGAAGTCATACAAAGCCCAGGAACGAATTTGGCGATTACCGAGGAGTCCCTTATTTAAATGCATGGGTACACAACTGGCTTATATTTACAAGGCGTCATCATTTGTGCCGGTTTGTCTGCGGATTAAGCGCTGCAGAAATTTCTCAGCCTTTTCGATTTGTGATAATTCTATGTACTCGTCGGCCTGATGGGCCTGATCGATCGAGCCCGGACCACAGACCACTGTGGAATAACCGGCTTCCTGAAATTGGCCGCCTTCGGTAGCATAAGAGACCACCGTTGAGTCTCGAAGTTCCAGCAGCTGATGGCACAGTGATTCTGCCTGCCCCCCGGGCTCCGGTCGCATGGCCGGTGCAGCGGCCAGTTGACGGGTCGTAATGTCACAGTCCGGGGCGACAAGACGCATCTCCGGGATCAGTTTTTGGGTGCAGAATTGCCTGAATTCACGGTACAGGGCCTGTGGATCATCGTGCGGTATATTGCGCATGTCCCAGTGGAATTCACAATCCCGGGAAATGATATTGACCGCCGTTCCACCCCGGATCAGCCCGACGTGAAGGGTAGTCGCCGGTGGTGTAAACAGGCAGTCGGGCCGGGCCGCAGCGAGCTTTAGCTGGCCACTTGACCGGATCCAGTCGATCAGTCGGGCGGCGGTCATGACGGCACTGACACCGTGGTTCATCTGGCTGGAGTGGGCTTCATGACCTTGAACACAGGTATGGAAGACCTGTATACCCTTGTGGGCATTGACGACCTGCATGGAGGTGGGCTCACCAACAATCACGGCATCGAGGGCAGGCAGTTGTTTGCGGATGGCCGCAATCATGGAGGGGGCTCCGAGACAGCCGACTTCTTCATCATAGCTAAAGCCGAAATGAATGGGCCGCTGCAGACCGGCTGCCAGCATGTCTGGCAGCCGTGCCAGCGCCAATGCAATAAAGCCTTTCATGTCGGCAGTACCACGTCCGTACAGACGCTGGTAACGGTTGATGACTTCGAAGGGATCAGAATTCCAGCTCTGGCCATCGACCGGCACAACATCCAAATGACCGGATAACAAGATGCCGTGGTCACAAGCCGGGCCGACGCTGGCATATAAATTGGCCTTGTTGTGGGCAGCGTTGTAGACCAGGTGGCTGGTAATGCCGAAGTGGTTCAGGTATTCAGCGATAAAATCGACCAGCTCAAGATTGGAATTCCGCGATACGGTATCGAAACCGATCAGCCGCGAGATCATCTCGATGTTGTTGCTCGGGTATATGGGCATCGTTGCTTGCTCCCGGGAGCATTGTATTGTTCAGCTGTCTGTAATACCGGTTTCAGGGACGAACGTCAACTCATTTGCTTTCCGGTCAGGAGGTTCCTCCAGGATTATGAAAGGCTGGATTTGGCGGTTTTTGGCCATCGAGCGAAAAAACAGTTGGCTAATCCTGCGTTAGCGAGAGCCACTGCCACTGCTTTCCGGCTAGGAGGCTGTCCGAGAATAGGAGACGTAACGAGGGAAAGCGGATTTGAGGTAGATTTTCTCATGATTTGAGGCGAATACTCGTTGTATTTAACGAAAATCAGGAGGAAATCTGGCCAAAGTCCGCTTTTCCGCAGTAGGCTCTCTATTCTCGGACAGCCTCCTAGTGACTATAGAGGGCCAACATGCCGGAAAGAAGCCAGCAAATGTCTGCTATTGGATTTCCAGCCGAAGCTACTGCTCTTAGGCACTCAAGAGCTGTTCGAGTCTGGCAAAATCAGCCGGAGAAAGTTGCTCCGGGCGTAGGGTTGGATCAATATTTGCGGCTTCAAACATCGCGGCTGTGACAAGATTCCTGAGACAGTTTCGCAGGGTTTTGCGACGTTGTGAAAAAGCAGTTTTCACCAGCTGACGGTATGTTTGTGGACTGGTCACGGTAAATCTGGGTGTAGACAGAGGCTCGATACGGATAACTGCAGAGTTGACCCGTGGCGGCGGCATAAAAGCGCCGGGTGGAACACGAAACAGCAATTCCACGTCGGCCAGCCATTGCACCATGATCGATAATCTGCCGTATTGGCGACTGCCGGGTGGGCAGGTGATGCGGTCTGCGACTTCCTTTTGTACCATGAAAATCATTTCACGGATGTCCGCCCCATAGTCGAGCAGTTTAATGATCAGCGGTGAAGCGATATTGTAGGGCAGGTTGCCGACAATACGCAGTGGTCGGTGATCGGCTAATAGCGGGGTGAAATCAAATTGCATGACATCGGCATGCTGAACCAGTAACCGTGGGTCTTGTCGTGCTTGCTGTTGCCAGCGTGCCGCCAACTCATTATCGAGCTCGATGATCTGTAGTTGTTTGCACTGTTCAAGCAGTGGCAAGGTTAAGGCACCACGGCCCGGTCCGATTTCCAGCAGGATTTCATCGGACTGTGGTCGTATGAAAGCAATAACTTTGTCAATCCAGAAGGGATCAACGAGAAAATGTTGACCCAGGGATTTACGGGGTTGCTGCCAGCTCACGACTGATGACGGATCATATTGATGGCCTGTTGCAGTGCAGCCTGCAGGCTTTCAGTGCGCGCCAGACCGCTGCCGGCAAGATCCAGTGCAGTGCCATGATCGACCGAGGTACGGATGATGGGCAGACCCAGGGTGATATTGATGGCGTGGCCAAAACCATAGTACTTCAACACGGTCAGACCTTGATCGTGATACATGGCGAGAAAGGCATCGGTGTTTTCAATCACCGGCGGGGTGAAGGCAGTATCGGCCGGTAATGGACCGGTCAACTGCATACCGGTGGCCCGCAGACTATCCAGTACCGGGCGGATGATATCCTCTTCCTCATGACCGAGGTGTCCCCCTTCACCGGCATGCGGATTCAGACCGGTCACGGTGATACGGGGATGTGTGAGTCCATAATAGCGTTGCAGATCATTTTCGAGGATCGACAATACCTGTCGTAAACGTTGTTGTGTGATCTGGTCTGGAACCTGACGTAGCGGCAGGTGGGTTGTGGCCAGCGCAATACGCAAACGGTCCGCAGTCAACATCATCACCGGCAGTGGCGCCTGACAGGCGTGAGCCAGATACTCGGTATGGCCGGTGAAGGGAATACCGGCATCATTGATCACGCCTTTATGAACCGGTCCGGTAACCACGGCTTCATAATACCCTTTCCAGGCTCCGTGACATGCCTCCTCGGG
>CAZTLH010000269.1:0-4451 GCA_964614335.1 uncultured Gammaproteobacteria bacterium | reverse complement strand
TGAAAGCAATGTGGGGTAGGGGGAAAAGGGCCACCATGGATCATGGCCGGGTTGCCTTCCAGGGTTTGCACCAGATTCGGCATAAAGGCGTCTTTCAGCAATGTCGCCATGGCACCCGGGGATTTGACATCGCGAGCATAAACCGGTTTTCGCTCCCGGGTGTAGCCGATAATAATGGAGCCCAATCGCTGGGTCAGCTCTTCCAGGGTTTCAGAAAGACAGAAGATGGCCATCACTTCCGAGGCCACGGTGATTTCAAAACCCGATTCACGGGGAAAACCATTGCTGATACCCCCCAGGGAATTGTTGATCTGACGTAGTGCACGATCGTTCATATCGACTACCCGACCCCAGGTGACACGTCTGGAGTCGATATTGCTTTCATTGCGCCAGTAAATGTGATTATCCACCATCGCAGACAGCAGATTATGCGCGGCACCAATGGCATGAAAGTCACCGGTAAAATGCAGATTGATATCCTCCATAGGAATTACCTGAGCATACCCACCACCGGCAGCGCCACCCTTCATCCCGAAACAGGGACCGAGGCTGGGTTCGCGTAGGCAGACGGTGGTTTGTTTGCCGATCCGGTTCAGGGCATCCGACAAACCCACCGAAGTGGTGGTCTTGCCTTCACCGGCAGGTGTTGGCGACATGGCGGTCACCAGCACCAGCTTACCCTTTGGTTTATCCTTCAGCGAATCGATGAATTCCAGAGAGATTTTTGCCTTGTCATGGCCATAAGGCAGAAGATGTTTTTCAGGGATGTTTAATTTTTTGGCAATGTCCTGAATCGGCAAGCCTTTTACACTACGGGCAATCTCAATATCACTCATCCGGGGTTCCTCCAGTCAAGAGTGCGGTGGTCAGTCATCGGTCTCTGGTTTGACAGGAGGCTGTCCGAGAACATAGAGCCTACTAACAAACCGGAGCGCGACGATAAACCTGCAAGACCCGTGTGGCAACCCTTTTTCCTGCAATTATCGCGATTCTTTAACTGTTTTTTTGCAACCCTTACCCGCTTCTCTGTCACACCATGCAACCGGCTACCTCACACCAGAGCCATCAGCACAGGAGGCTTGGCTGACGGGATTTGCACCAGGTAGCTGCCGGGTCTGCGTATGACGACGCCATCGTTGTTTCAAACAGCGAGCAAGATTATCTTTTTCGGGCCCTGTTTTCATTGGGTGAAACGCTCACAGAGACGATGATCACGCCAGACAAACCAGTAATGACTGGAGAGTACCGGTACATTTGTAGTGTTCTTGAGCCCGGACATGTCATCACCGGCAACCATAGCTGCTGGACCGGTTTGTGGTAAATCTGTAATCTCGCGTTCCAAAAAGTCTTCTGCAGCATGGCCCTGCAGCATAGCCAGTGTCGATAGCAGACCAGCCTGGGTGGCATTGGCTGCCCAGACAGTCACCGAGTTGGGGGCCCTGGCCAACGGGTATCCGGTTCGCGGATTGAGAATATGACCATAACGAACGCCATCCTGGACAATACAGCGATAGCTGTCGCCACTGCTGGCCACTGCGCCGGCATAGATATCCAGATAACGCGGGGTAATCTTCAGTTCAGGGGGATTCTCCACAGCCAGACGCCAGGGCTGGCCAGAAGATTGTGGTCCGGTCACAGCCAGATCACCACCAAAATTGAGCAATATTGGGGCCTGACAGACAGCGCGCGCACGCCCCAGGCAACGATCAACCGCATATTCCTTGCCAAAACCACCAAAATCGATCTGCATGCCTTTTCCCAGACAAAAATGTGGTGATTTCCACACAACCCGATCCCAGCCGATATTTCCAATGATGGATGCCAGTGTTTCAGGGGAAGGTACTGACGACTCTTCATTAAATCGCCAGGCCTGACGCAACAGACCCGAGGTGATATCAAAAAGACCCTCACTGATGCTGTAGCATTGATCAGCAAAGTCGAGCAGGCGTGCGGTCTCCTCATCCACTTCCACAACCTGGCCATCGGCATGATTGATGGTGTGGACCAGATTATCGTCACGATAGCGGCTAAATTTGTGTTCGATCCGCAGGGCTTCAGCTTCGACAGCTGCCAGGACACGTTCTGCAGTGCCCTGGTCAACTGTGTCAACCAATACTTCGCAAGGGCAGGCAAAGCAGCGGAAGCTGCCTTGCCAGAGTGCTGTTGATGCGATGAATTTCACTCCCAGTCCATCCTCGCAAGTCCATCCTTGATTTAGAAACGACTGGTATAGCTTATCACAGCGCTCCAGGCCGTGAGTTGTGGTATTTGATCAACGCCGGCATACGCGGCAGGGACCGTCCCCGGATTGGCTGTACCATTTTGCACCATACGGTCGACACGTACGCTGAAACTGGAATTTTTACCGACATCCGCACCAAATTCCACCCCACCGGTAAAGGAAGTGATGTCTGCCAGACGTCGATCGGAACTGGCCAGATCCGGTATTGGCAGACTATTATCGAGATAAGGCTGATAGAAAGATGCCCGGGTTTGGCGATAAAAGCGAACCCGGGGTTGGATGTAGGCCTGCACGCCACCGAACTGAAATGGCAGACGTAATTCCGCAGAGACGGTGTCGGAACCGATATCCCAGTTGTCACTATAACCGCGATAGCTCAAACGCAGGATATTGCTCGAAAAATTATGGATCAATTTGGCATAGACCGTATTGCGAGAACGTGAACGCGGTCGTTTTTCATATACGGCAGCAATTTCTCCAAAATTGTCAACAATACTGATGCGTTTATAGGGGTCGTTCTGGTAGCCCTCCGAGTTGGAATATCCCAGATTGACCTGTAGCAAATCATTCTTGCTCAACACCTGTGTTACACCGATCAGGGTGTCGACTGTGTTTTTGTTGTCACTCCGTTGACCGGTTGCGGTACCAACATTGGTCATCGGCCTTGGGATGCCGGTTATGCCATCGATGGCATTTGGCGTAATGGTGTCACTGGTATAGCCCACACTGGTGGTTACTGTCGTATTGCGTTGATTGAAGTCCTGTAACCAGCTTAGTGAGCCGCCGGTGGAAACATAGTCACTTTCAGTGGAATAGGAAAAGCCGGCATTCAAGCGACCTCGATCAGTCACGTCATATTCATAGGACAAACTCAGGGCAGAGCGCTGGTCATTAATCTTTGCCGTTGGTAAAACACCTGCAGGCGAAGCTGCCAGAGCCGACTTTTGCATTGTTGGTATTGTACTCCGCTGTGGTTTCAAGGCCCTGGAAGGGCTGGTCACTGTGACCGGTGGAGTATAGCTGGGTGCAACAACAGCCGGTGCGGGCGTAGACACACCGGGAGTCGGGGTCAGCACAGTCGGCACGGAAGCATGGCCCAGAATGGCCTGGCCAGTCGGTGTCGCACCGGTAATCGAGTCAAAGATGATGTCTCCGGTTACCCGGCTACGCTCTGATACCGCGCCTTTAAAAAAGACCATGGGGGCGGTCACAGAAACACGACCGGTTTCGCTATACATCAAGAAGCCGGGCTGCACTTCCCAGTCACTGACCGTCGCAGCCTGGGTATTGCCCGCCAGCAAGCTGCCACAGGCGGCAAATATTTTTTTTGATACAGAGGATTTCATTACTACTCCCTGGCAGGCCATCTAAACCTGCCTAATTGTTTCAATACAGAATCTTGGGTTGATATTTTTTCCAGCCGTTCCCACCGGCAATTCGATAACAGGGTTTTGTTGACTATATTTGAGCCAGCAGACCCAATGCTCAGCGAGCGAGAATACTGACAGTGAATCCCTGGCTAACGGGAATTCCTGCTGCCGATGCTTTTATCACCTCAGTTACAACCGCAGCCACCACCACCTACACCGGCGCCGCCTACCGAGGCTTCCTTGCTGAAATAAATATGCTCATCCATGGCATTTCCTGCCGGGTCGGCCACCAATTGCATTTCCGGTTTGGCCAGCGTGCCACGCTCCCACGGTTTTACAGTGATGCAACCACTGAGCACGGTCATCGACAAACCACCCAGTAATATCACTTTGACAGATTTGGATATATTCATTCGTGTTTCCCTCAATTCGTTTTCGCCAGTAATTTGGCTATTTGCTGCTCTACTTCCCCTGCCTTGTCGGTCCTGAAGCCCGCGTGCCGCGCCAGCAATTCACCTTTGCGGTTTACGATATAGGAAGTCGGCATGACCTTGACCTGGTAGGTTTCGGCAACTTTCGCCTCCGGGTCGAATAAAATCTGGAAGCTGTGCGGGAATTCCTTGAGAAAACGATCGGCATCGGCACGGTTGCTATCGAGGTTCACCGCCAGTATCCTGAATCCCCGGGCCCGATATTTTTTCTGCATCGCATCCATCCAGGGGAAAGATTTGCGACAGGGACCACACCACGAGGCCCAAAAGTCGATATACACAAGCTGACCTTTCTGATCAGACAGGGCATGTTGAACCCCGAATGCATCCGGTAAAGTAAAGTTTGGT
>CAZTLH010000268.1:0-4456 GCA_964614335.1 uncultured Gammaproteobacteria bacterium | reverse complement strand
ACTATACGGCGGAGCTGATCAGCGGTGGGCCGTTGCCAGCACGCGTGATATTCTGGAGCCAGCAAGTCGGTATCGCCTTGTTGCTGGGTCTGATGAGTTTGGCCTTTTACAACGATATCGTGCGTCTTGTTCAATGAGAAGGCAGGGCTGTTATGAAAGATAATTTACAAAACCAGGGAGCGGGTGTGATCGGATATTCAAACCACAGGATTCGGTACCAGAGTGCGATATTGGCTTTTTTGACACTGATACTTGTCATGCCGGTTTCTGCACTCGAGAATTTCGTGATTAAAGACATCCGGGCTGAAGGTTTGCAACGGATCTCGGCGGGTACAGTTTTTAATTATCTGCCATTAAAGGTTGGGGATACCGCCACATCTGAATCACTTTCCGCTGCGATACGCGCGCTTTATAAAACCGGTTTTTTTCGCAATGTTGCGTTAAAAAAGGATGGTCAGGTCCTGGTGGTGAATGTGCTGGAGCGTCCTGCTGTGGCACAAATCGACTTTATCGGCAATAAGGAATTTGATGACACCATACTGAACAAAGCCTTTAAACAGCTGGATATTGTGGCCGGCAGGGTGTTTAGTCAATCAAGTCTGGATAAAGCATTACAAGCCCTGAAAAACCAGTATTTTAGTCGTGGCAAATATGCCGTTGAATTACGTCCAACCATCACACCCCTGGAACGAAATCGTGTCTCGATTACGATCGAGGTCGATGAGGGTGAGGTGGCACTGATTAAACGTGTCCATCTGACTGGTAACAAGGCGTATTCAGAAGACAAGCTCAAAGGCCTGTTTGAATTGAAGGCAACAACGGCATTTATGTTTTTTAGCAAGCGCGACCGTTACTCAAAACAAAAATTATCGGCAGATCTGGAATCATTGCGCAGCTTTTATCAAAATAATGGGTATCAGGAATTTCGTATCGAGTCGACTGAAGTCTCGATCAGTGCAGATCGCAAGGCGATGTTTGTTGATATTGCAATCCACGAAGGCCCACGTTTTCGATTTGGCAGTATAGAGATCAGGGGCGAAACGCAGGTCGCGAAAAAGGACCTTTTGAAATTGGTTGAGTTGTCTGCCGGGGATGTCTATTCCCAGAAACGTGTCAGCAAAACGCGTGCTGCCCTGTCATCAAGATTGGCCGATGAAGGTTATGCATTTGCCAATATCAATGCGATTCCGGAAATCCGGAAAGACAAAAAACAGGTAGATTTTGTCTTTGTTGTCGATCCCGGGAGACGTGTCTATGTCCATAAAATTCACATCAATGGCAATATCACCACCCGGGATGATGTCATAAGACGTGAAATGCGCCAACTGGAAGGCGGCTGGTTTTCAGCCAGCAAGGTTCGCCGTTCCAGGGTGCGGTTACAGCGTTTGGGTTTCTTTGATAAAATTGAGATTCAGACCCCGTCGGTACCGGGAACTGTCGATCAAATTGATATCAATGTCACGGTGACGGAACGGGCCACCGGGAGTCTGACTCTGGGTGTCGGTTATTCAGATGCAGACGGTGCGTTGCTGCAAGCCAGTGTATCGCAAAAAAATCTGTTCGGTACAGGCAAACAGCTGGACTTCAGTGTTGATAATTCAAGTACGACGAAACATCTGGGTATCCGTTATACCAATCCCTATTACACGCTGTCCGGTGTTAGCAGAACATTTTTCGTGAATGCCCAGAAAGTTGATTCTTCAAGCACTGCGACAGCCGACTTTATCGCTGACACCTATTCACTGGGTATGGCGTACCAGATCCCTGTTACCGAATTCAATTCCATTAATCTGGGCTTTAGCGTGGAACGGGTAAGTTTGAGTTCGACAACTGAAAGTCCACCTGAAATTCTCGACTTCATCGCCTTGTATCCTCAAAATGATGACTACAAGTTAACGCTAAGCTATAGCCGTGATACCAGAAATCGGGCCTATTTTCCATCAGCCGGCAGCTTGCAGCGGGTTTCCCTGGAATCAACGGTACCTGGTAGTGACCTGGAATATTACAAACTGGGTTTGCGCAGTTCATGGTTCTGGTCGATCACCAAACTGATCACGTTTAATGCATTTGGCGATATCGGTTATGGCGATGGCTATGGCAAGCAGGATTCGCTGCCCTTTTTCAAAAACTACTACGCCGGTGGATCGAGTACCGTGCGAGGTTACGATTCACGTTCGCTGGGTCCTCAGGATACGGGTACGACTCCAGTAGCCCTGGGTGGCAGCAAACGTGTGCTGGCAGGTCTGGAGTTGTTTTTCCCCTTTCCAGGCAGTGATGCGAATACCGATAAACGTCTGGCGTTGTTCGTTGATTCTGGTATGGTGTACGGTGACCAGGAAAGCATTGATCTGGGCGCATTGCGTTATTCAGCTGGTGTAGCCTTCAAATGGTTCTCACCGATGGGGCCGTTGAGTATCAGCTATGGTGTGCCGTTAAATGATAAACCTGCTGACAGCATTCAAAAAGTCCAGTTTACATTGGGCACCTTGTTTAAATGATATGTGATGAGCAGCATTTAAATTGACAGATAATAAATTTGAAACAGTATGCAATTTTTTAGGAGTCAGTTGTGAAAACGAGATTGATCAAACTATTTGCGGTTACGGTGATAATGTGTGCCAGTGGTTTGCCCGCACAGGCGCAAACATTGAAGATAGGTTATGTTAACGCCCCGAAACTGATCGACAAGGCTCCACAAAAAGCGGCCGCACTCAAAAAACTTGAAGCAGAATTTGGTCCCCGGGACAAAGAACTGCGGGCCATACGTGATGACATCAAACGCATGGAAACCACTTTGGGCAAGAATTCCTTGATTATGGCTGATAGCGATCGCTTGCAAAAAGAAAATAAAATTCGTGCTATGCAGCGCAAGCTTCGTCGTATGAATCAGGAATTCAAGGATGATTTTAATTTGCGAAAAAATGAAGAATTGGCAAAACTCCAAAAAACCATAACCGCAGCCATCGTCAAGATTTCTACCGAAGAAAAATATGATCTGGTGCTGCAGAATGTGGTCTATATCAATCCGGAACTCGATATCACCCAAAAAGTACTGGACAAACTCGGTAATTGATGGAATCTGGTCATAGATTACCTGGGATCCTGTCCGAGAACAGAGAGCCTCCTGGGCAAAAATCTGAATGTAGCAGCCTGATATTTTGTGTATGTCAATATCCACCGGAACCGGACTGAATAAATATGGAGAAGAATTGTGAATACTCAGCTGGATATTGACCAAATCAGGAAATTTCTGCCGCATCGCTATCCCTTCCTGTTGCTAGATCGAATCCTGGAGCTAAAACCTGAACAAACCTTGAGGGCGTTAAAGAATGTCACCATTAACGAACCATTCTTCCAGGGTCATTTTCCCAGTCATCCAGTCATGCCCGGTGTTCTAATCATTGAGGCCATGGCACAGGCCTGTGCGGTGCTGGCTGCCGCCGGTCTGGATGCCGTGGCTTCGGATCAACGTATCTATTATTTTGCCGGTATTGATAAAGCACGTTTCAAAAAACCGGTTGTACCCGGAGATCAATTGCTGATTGATGCAAAAATCATACGGCGAATTCGCGGAATTTGGCGTTGTGAGGCCACTGCGTCTGTTGCAGGGAAGCTTGTGGCGAGGTGTGAATTGATGTTCACCTACAAGGAAGTCAGCGGTGATTGATACCCGGGCTGTGGTTTCAGCAGATTGTGAACTGGGTGACAATGTTCGCATCGGTGCCTTCACAATCATTGAAGATGGTGTCAAAATCGGCAGCAATACGGTTGTGGGACCACATGTGGTGATCCGTTCCGGGACGACGATCGGTAGCGACAACAGAATATTTCAGTTTGCCTCGCTGGGGGAAGAGCCTCAACATTTGGGGTATCAGTGTGAGCCGACACGGCTGGTGATCGGCAACCATAATACCATCCGTGAATATTGCTCCATTAGTCGTGGCACCGCCAGTAATTCAAGCATTGGCGGGAAAGACGTAACGGTTATGGGTGATCATAACTTTTTAATGGCGTATGTGCATATTGCGCATGATTGTCGTTTAGGAAATCACTGTATCTTTGCCAATGGTGCAAGTTTGGCTGGTCACGTTCAAATTGGTGATTATACCGTCATGGGTGGCTTTGCTCTGGTCCACCAGTTCTGCCGAATTGGAGCGCACGCCATTACCGGTATTGGTGCGGTTTGTCTGCAGGATGTCCCGCCCTATATACTGGTGGCCGGAAATACAGCCTCACCGCATGGATTGAACAAACGTGGTTTGCGGGTGCGCGGATTTTCTGAAGCGAATATTGTTCAGCTGAAATGGGCCTATCAAACTTTGTATCATTCCGGTGCTCTATTACACGATGCTATCATGGAAATATCTGCAGCCCCCGATGCCGATGGCTATTTACAACAATTTGTAGATTTTTTAAAGTCTGCAACAGATCGTGGCATTGTAAGGCCCAAAAAACA
>CAZTLH010000267.1:0-4470 GCA_964614335.1 uncultured Gammaproteobacteria bacterium | reverse complement strand
TGCCAAGACGGTAAATTCCGAATGCGGCGAGGAAGCGCCAATCCTCGATTTGTTCCCTGCGACTGCGTAACAGCTGGTTTTCCAGATTGGCCGATTGTTTGGGGCCAAAGTCCATGCGTATAAAATCAGCGGTTTTCAGGGCATAGATGGCATCGATCTCCCGGATACCCTGGGCATAGAGCTTTTCCACCGTCGCTTTACCGAAGCCGTCATTGTTGGCCAGTGTTTTGAAGAAATGCTCGATGGTGTGGGTAATCTGGGCCGGGCACTGCAGGTGATTGGTGCAGATCAGATAATCATTGTCCCATAGCAATGCTTCACTACAGCTGGGACATTGCTGCGGTACGTCAACTGCTGCCGTACGGATGATATTTTCAATTTTGGGGATGACTTCACCGCTGCGTGTGATTTGCAGCAAGGCACCAACACCAATGCCTTTATCGACCACCATACCATAATGGTGTGCCGACACCCGTTGTATGATGGCACCGCTCAAACGTGTTGGCGGTACTTCAACCACCGGATTGATGCGACCGGAACGGGAAGTCTGTGGTATCACAGCCAATACTTCGACCTGTGCCATTTCCTGGTTATTCTTGTAGGCAATTTGCCAGCGATGATGATGTCGGGTGGCACCTATATGTTGTTTCAGTGCCGTGTTCGTGACTTCGATCACCACACCATCAACATCATAATCGATACAGTTTCTTATGTTCGCGGTGATGTCTGGAAAGTCCGCTTGTAATGCAGACCAGGCTCCTGACCAACACGGCAGGCTGTGAAATGGATAAAATACCACCGCACCATCTACGAGCGCATTGCTGACGGTATCATCGAGTGATTTTTCCCGGATTACACTGGCCTGGAAATTGCGTGGGTTATCAAAGCGATTTGCCAGGTTTTGTTCGAAATAACGACGACTGACGACGATTTCACCAGCACCAGGCTGTGTGGGATCGTTTCCTTCGATGGTCAGACCACGTTCCAGAACACGGGAGATGTCGGTACCTTTGCGCCCGTCACCACGGGTGAAGAGTTTTTCTCCAGAAAAAAATGCGGCAAAACCGTCCAGTTTGGGAGTGACTTTGAAGACCAGATGAGCAAAATCGAGTTGCAAGCTGTCGGCAGCTTTTTTAATACGCCGGGCCCAACGTTCAAGTTCCTCCAGGTTGTAAGCTTTGTCAGTGGACAACATCCGTTCAGGTAGTGTTTCAGTTTTGCTACTGAAGGCGTGTTCCGCTTCAATCAGTTGCAGAAAGGGATGATCAGGCTGGCGATTTTTGAGTGCGGCCAAAAAATGAAAATCATAGACTTCATCACTGACCAGTTCTTCACCACCTCGATACAGGGCATTACAGATTTGCAAGAGCTCCAGCAATACATCGGTACTTAGTGTTTCTACGGCTTGATCACCCCGGATCAGGCTGAAGAGCTTTGCTTCATCGAGTTGTTGCAGGGTCAAGCCGGATTGTTGCAGGATGAGCTTTTGAGTACTGGTTAATCCGGAAAGTTTGCTATGGGTATTTGTCATCGGCAACGGTGCCTGGTATATGATATGGTGCCCCCGAGACGATTCGAACGTCCGGCCTATCGCTTCGTACTACCATAGCTTTCACTACCAGCAGAATCGCTGTTTGTAGTCTGGACTTTCCCTTCACCCTGGACCCAAGTCTGTAGGTGCTGCCCGTCAAGTCTCTACACCTTCCCAATAATTTGGGCTTGGCTCGGGATTGGCATGGCGAAAAGCCAAGCGTTCCCCGAATTTGAGCAGATTCACTATCGATGCTTTCCATCGCAGTGCCCAATTCATTTAGGAGGCGATCGCTCTATCCAACTGAGCTACGGGGGCCTGATGTAATTATACCAAGCATGGTTCCGGCAGGTGTCGTTATTTTACCAGATCGCTATCAATGATTGCACGTATTTTCAGGAATGTGCTATCATTGTATTCATCGTGTTTCTTCTATGGAGGTACAAAAATATGGCAAACCTTATCGTCAGAAATCTCGATGAAAATATTGTTGCAGCACTGAAAAAGCGTGCAGTACGGCATGGCCGAAGTGCTGAGGCAGAACATCGCGTTTTACTTGAAGAAATATTGCTTCACCCCAAGGCCAAGAGTTTTGCGGAAGTTCTCGCATCCATGCCTGATGCAGGGTGGGATGAGGATTTTGAACGGGTGGAAGATCCTGTTGGAAATGGCCGTGTATTTGGTTGACACCAATGTTATCTCTGAGATCAGGAAAAAGCTGAAAGCAAATCAGGGTGTTCGGGCATTCTTCAGAAAAGCTGTCGAGAATGACACGTCGTTATATATATCTGTTGTTACGGTTGGTGAGTTGAGACGCGGTGTTGAAGGGGTTCGTCACCGGGGAAATGTGCGTCAGGCCCATCAACTGGAAACATGGCTGGATGGATTGCTCAGCGAATATCAGGATTATATTCTGGACATCAATCAGGATGTTGCTCAACTATGGGGGAAGCTGCGCGTGCCTCATGCAGAGAATGCTATTGATAAACAAATCGCAGCCACTGCGCTGGTGTATGATTTGACGGTAGTGACTCGCAATCATAAACATTTTGTTAAAACGGGTGTTCGTGTGCTGAATCCATTTGCACCATCAGGCGAGTAGGGTGGTAGCTTAAGTCCCATATTCGGCAGCCTGGCATTGGAAATAATTGCATCCAGGCGGAGCAAAAAACCAGTCGGCTTCTGTTCCCGGTTAGTCTCCTGGAGGCAAAGAACAGTGGCAGAGTGTACGTTCAATCACTATAATGACTGACCTTCTGTCGCAGTACTGTTGGAGTCCAGATGTCTGATTTATCGCGGGAAATAAGCCGTCGACGTACCTTTGCCATTATTTCTCATCCGGATGCAGGCAAAACGACATTGACCGAAAAATTACTCGTTTTCGGAGGCGCCATCCAGATTGCGGGTACCGTCAAGGCCAGAAAAGCCAGTCGTTATGCCACATCGGACTGGATGGCGATGGAAAAAGAACGTGGAATATCGGTCACTTCATCCGTGATGCAGTTCGCTTATCATGACCGCATTGTCAATCTTCTGGATACACCGGGTCATGCCGACTTCTCGGAAGACACCTATCGCACCTTGACAGCAGTGGATTCTGCCATGATGGTGATCGATGCTGCCCGTGGTGTGGAAGAGCGTACCATTAAATTGATGGAAGTCTGTCGCTTGCGGGATACTCCCATTGTCACCTTCGTCAACAAACTTGACCGTGAAGGCCGGGATCCGATCGAATTGCTCGATGATGTGGAATCGGTGCTAAAGATCCAGTGTGCTCCCGTCACCTGGCCGATTGGAATGGGTGCCGGTTTCAAGGGGATTTATAATCTGGAAACCGGCCAGGTGCGTTTGTTCTCGAGTCGTAATTCTGCCCTGGATGGAAAGGACCGCTATTTGACATCACTGGATGATCCTGAACTGGATACCCTGGCCGCTGATGTTATCGAAGAGACACGTCTGCAGGTGGAGTTGGTGCGTGGCGCCAGTAATGTCTTTGACCGCGAGGCTTTTTTGCAGGGGCGATTATCCCCGGTTTTTTTTGGTTCCGCCCTGAGCAATCTCGGGGTGGAGGAATTACTCGATTATTTTGTCGATAATGCACCATCTCCATTGACCCGGCAGACTGCACAGCGTGAGGTGGATCCGACCGAAGAGAAGATGACCGGTGTGGTATTTAAAATCCAGGCCAATATGGACCCTTCCCATCACGATCGGGTGGCATTTTTACGTATCGTGTCGGGACGTTTTCGTAAAGGGATTAAACTGAATCACGTTCGTATTGGCAAAGTCTTGAGCATTCAGAATGCGATCACCTTCATGGCAGCCAAACGCGAACAAGTAGATGATGCCTGCGCCGGTGATATCATTGGTCTGCATAATCATGGCACCATTCAGATTGGTGATACTTTCACGGAAGGTGAGGAACTCAAGTTTACCGGTATTCCGAATTTTGCCCCCGAATTATTTCGCCGGGTTCGACTGCGTGATCCCTTACGCGCCAAATCGTTGCAGAAAGGGTTACTGCAATTGAGTGAAGAAGGAGCGGCACAGTTGTTTCGACCACTGATCAGTAATGATCTCATCGTCGGCGCCGTGGGGGTGTTGCAGTTTGATGTTGTTGCCCATCGTTTGTTGCATGAATACCGGGCTGAATGCAGTTTCGAGGCAGTACCTGTGAGCACAGCCCGCTGGCTGGAGTTTATTTCCAACGAGCAGGAGCAGCAATTTCGCGACAAGCTGGGCGCAAATCTGGCCCTGGATGCACATAATTGTCTGACCTACATCGCCCCCAATCGCGTCAATCTGCATCTGGCTCAGGAACGCTGGCCTGATGTGAAATTTTTGTCTACCCGGGAGTTTTGAGAATGCAAGCTTTTTATCAATACCATGTTTTCTTCTGTGGCAATCAGCGCAAGAACGGGGAGCAGTGTTGTGAGGAT
>CAZTLH010000266.1:0-4476 GCA_964614335.1 uncultured Gammaproteobacteria bacterium | reverse complement strand
GTAGGTAGAAGAAACAGGTCTAGGCGGACGTGAAAATTGGTTTTCGTGGTG
Source organism: uncultured Gammaproteobacteria bacterium (assembly GCA_964614335.1). GTDB lineage: Bacteria > Pseudomonadota > Gammaproteobacteria > Arenicellales > DRJH01 > DRJH01. Next base: position 4,425 of record CAZTLH010000266.1, on the reverse strand, counting down.
GTTTTACCGGCCCGATTGAGAGTATGGCACCCGGAATTGCGGCCGCGGCCAAACTGGCTGTAGCACAGGTGAATGCGCAAGGTGGTGTACTCAATGGCCAAAAAATCAGCATGCCACAGGCGGATACAACCTGTGTGGATGCTACGGCCGGCGCCAATGCCGCAGATCGGCTGGTGAACTCGGAGCATGTCATCGCCCTGGTTGGCCCGTTGTGTTCCGGGGTGACCATTTCTGCAGCCAATAATGTCGCCATACCGGGTGGTGTGGTGATTGTCTCCCCGGCTTCCACTTCGCCGGCGCTGACCACCCTCAAAGACCAGGATCTGGTGTTTCGTACACCACCATCCGATGCCTATCAGGGTGCCGTGATGGCGCGTTTGTTGAAGTCGAAGGGTATCAATGATATTGCCATCACCTATCTAAATAACGATTATGGCAAGGGTTTTTCCACGGCCCTGGCGAAAAATTTCAAAGCTCTCGGTGGCAAAGTGGTCGCCAATGAAGCCCATGAAGACGGGAAATCAGACTATCGGGCCGAGCTAGGTTCACTGGCTTCAGCCGGATCACAGAATCTGGTGGTGTTGGCGTTGGCGGATGGTTCCGGTCAGACTATATTGCGACAGGCTGTCGAAAGCGGTGATTTCACCCAGTTTGCAGGTGGTGATGGCATGGTCAGTAACAGCCTGATCAAGGCAGTGGGTGCCGAAAACCTCAAGACCATGATCGGGACCAAGCCGGGAACACCAAAAAATGCCGGTGCCGGTGTCTATAACAAAGCAGCCAAGGCGGCTGGCCAGGACCCGAATGCGGTCTTTGGAGCCCAGGCCTATGATGCAGCATTCTTGCTGGCCCTGGCCGTTGAAAAAAATGGCAACAACCATCGCGCGGGGTTATCCAAAGCGCTGCGAGCGGTCGCCACTGCGCCGGGTGAGGTGATCTTGCCGGGTGAATGGAAAAAGGCCAAGGCACTGCTCAAGGCCGGCAAAGACATCAACTACGAAGGTGCAACCGGTTCACTGGAGTTTGATGCAGCCGGTGATGTGCCCGGTGTTATCGTCGAAATGGCAGTCAAGGGTGGAGAATTTAAAATCATCAAACAGCTACAATAAATTCCAAGAGTTCCCGCCAACTTTGGATTTACAGGCTATTTTTTCTCTCGATGACCATGAATGTCCAAGCGACTGAAACAGTCAACAAATCCGGTGTTTCATGTTCTTGGCAGGAGTTCTTGGATAAAGCTGAAGTTTCAAAGAATTGCGCGTTCAGAAGCCGGCTTTTTTATACCATTCCTGGGCTTGGGCATCGTCTTTTTTGACCCCCAAACCGTCCTCATACATACGACCAATACAGGCCATGGAGCCGATCATACCTTGCTCGGCAGCCATACAAAACCACTTCATGGCCTGTAACGGGTTTTTGTCGATGCCTTCTCCCTCCAGGTACATGAACCCGAGACCATGCTGGGCCATGGCCTGACCTTGTTGGGCGGCAGACTTCATCCACACCAGGGCCTGTTCTTTCTTCTCCGGTGTGCCGAGGCCGTTTTGGAGAATAATGGCCATCCGGTATTGGGCTTCGGCATTGCCGATTTCGGCCAGTGGACTCAATAGCTGACTGGCCAGCCGGAATTCACGGCCTTCAAAGGCGGCGATACCACTGGCCAGGTCAATTCCTGCGTTGTCGTTGTCTGTCATACTCATTCGTAGTCTTCCTGTTCGTTGATCTTGGACAGCCTCCTGGGCTGCCGTCAGCGTCATTACTTTGTTACTCTCTGGCGAGTATAGAGGAATGAGAATTTCAGGTGAATATCACCAATGGGTAGCCAGGACTTCCCGCCGGTTTGGTCAGCAGGAGCCCTGATCGGTTGTCTGTCATTGGAGATATTGTCGCCGTTGCTGATTACGGTAAAATTCAATGGATGGCTTAACCCACTACGGATGATAATTTAATGGCAGATACGATCGAGCGGCAGGATACTGAAGAGCAGCAATCCGCAGCATTGATGCACTCCGTGTTGCAGCGTATCGCAACAGGCCCGGAATTATCGAAGGATATTTCCCTGGATGAAGCCAGACTGGCGACCCGGGCGATTTTGCAATCCCGGGTTTCTGATGTGCAGGCAGCACTTTTTTTCATTGCCTTACGGATGAAACGGGAGACCGATGATGAAAATAAAGGTGTCCTGCAAGCACTGCGTGATTCAGCGCAAATTCATACCGCTGCGGTGGACGAGGTAGTGGATGTCGCCGATCCCTATGACGGCTATGTTCGTGGCTTGCCGGCATCGCCATTTTTGCCTGCGGTGTTGGCGGCATGTGGTCTGCCGGCGGTTTCACACGGGGCGGAGGCCATCGGCCCCAAGTTTGGTATCACCCACCGCAAGGTATTACGAGCCGCGGGTAGCCCTGTGGATCTGCAGCCGGCGGCTGCCGCGGCACGTCTTGCGGATCCTGCCACAGGCTGGGCCTATGTCGACCAATACCGGTTTGCGCCACAACTGCATGCCCTGGCAGGACTGCGAGTGGAGATGGTTAAACGGCCGGTGTTGACCACACTGGATGTCCTGCTGGGACCGGTGCGTGGTGCCACGAAAACACATTTATTGACCGGCTTTGTACACAAGGCCTATCCACGGGTGTATCGGATGCTGGCCCGGCATGCCGGGTTTAGCAGTGCATTGATTGTTCGTGGTGTCGAAGGCGGGGTGACGCCAAATCTGCAACAGGAGGCACGTTTTAGTGGTTATGTGGGTGAGCATGAAGTGGAAGAGCAACGTCTCGATCCCGGGTTATTTGGTATTGAGAAGGCTCCCGCCCGGGCAGTCCCTCTGCCAGCTAAAAAACCTGTAGAGGGTGATAAACCGAGATTCGATGTCGATACCATGGCCGCCGCTGCAGCCCATAGTGGTCTGGCTGCGCTCGAAGGCGAGGCGGGTCTGAGTCGGGAAAGTCTGGTGCTGACAGCCAGTCTGGTATTGCTGCAGTTGGGTCGTGTAACGACGCCTGCAGCGGCCGCTGCGCGGGTGCGCAGCGTGCTGGATGATGGTTCCGCATTGGACCGGTTCAGGAGATCGTGCCGTCTATAGTGTTCTTCCAAGACTTTGCAGTACCGGCTGTAATTTTTGCATCAGCGTGCTGAAATCCGCCGGTGTCAGTTGTTGCTGGGCGTCCGACATGGCGTGGATCGGGTCCGGGTGGACTTCAACCATGATACCATCGGCACCCGCGGCCGCAGCCGCGAGGGCCATCGGCGTCACCAGATCATGAACACCGGTGCCATGGGAGGGGTCGGCGATAATCGGCAGGTGGGTCCGTTGCTTCAAATATGCGACTGCATTCAAATCGAGCATGTTGCGATACGAGGTTTCAAAACTGCGAATTCCACGCTCGCATAACATGACCTGGCTATTGCCGCCGGCGAGGATGTATTCTGCGGCCAGCAGTAATTCTTCGAGGGTTGCCGATGGGCCACGTTTGAGCATCACCGGTGTCTGACAGCTGCCAACGGCTCTGAGTAAACGGTAATTCTGCATATTGCGGGCACCGATCTGCAAAATGTCGGCATAGCGGCAGACCAGATCGACATCACTGCTGCTGACGACCTCGGTGATAATGGGCAAGCCAAATTCCTTTTTGGCCTGCTGCAGGATTTTCAACCCTTCCTCACCCAGGCCCTGAAAGCTGTAGGGACTGGTTCTGGGTTTGAAGGCGCCACCACGGAGGATCTGACCGCCGGAAGCGGTCACAGCCCGGGCCGCGCTCAGCAGTTGTTCAGACGACTCCACAGAACAGGGTCCGGCCATGACGACAAAACGATTGCCACCGATACTGACGCCATTGATATTCAGTACGGTGTCATCATTTTTGAATTCACGGCTGACCATCTTGTAACTGCTTAATATCGGCTTGACTTCATCGACGGCAGGGAAGGCGGAGAAATTGAGATCGGCGAGTTTGCGTTCATCGCCCAGAGCCCCGAGCACCGTACGCTCGACACCGGGCATATACAGTGGCTTGAGACCCCTGGCCTCGATCAGTTGTAAAATCTCATCGGCATCTTGTTTGCTGGTTTTTGGTTTCAAAACAATAATCATGGCAGTTTCTCAGGGTCGGTATGATGGCAATAAAAAACCCGCATTATGGTTCGATGCGGGTCGTTGGGGTGATGAAAGACAGGACGAAACTAGCCGCTGGAGGGGGATTGCCACCAGTAGCCAATAAATCGGAATGAAACAGTCGCTCTTGTTGAGTTCATGCCAACGAGTCTACGAGATATTGATCTGCTGTCAAGTGTTTCCACAGCCCATCCTACAGATTCACCTGCAATTCCCGCTAGAAATTAGAGAACTAGGAGCCTGTCTAAGAACAGAAGTCGTAGCGAGGGAAAGCGGATTTGAGGTCGATTTTTCCATGATTTGAGGCGAAT
>CAZTLH010000265.1:0-4517 GCA_964614335.1 uncultured Gammaproteobacteria bacterium | reverse complement strand
AAATTTATTATCCATTATTAACAATGAGTTACAATTTTGTTTGATAAGAGGCTGTACTCCCACCCTGAGCATCAGGGTGGGAGAGTGGTTAGGCTATATCAGCGATATACAGGAAAACGACTACACAAATCCAGTACCTTGGCCTTGGTATCTGTCAGTAAGGCATCATCTTGCATATGATCAAGAAGATCACAAATCCAGTGTGTCAGAGAACGCATTTCTGTCTCACCAAAACCACGGGTGGTCGAGGCCGGTGAACCGATACGCAAACCACTGGTGATGAAGGGCGATTTCGGGTCATTGGGTACCGCATTCTTGTTGACGGTAATATTGGCCTGACCGAGCCGCTGCTCGGCATCCTTGCCGGTGATACCCTTGTCGACCAGATCCAGTAAAAACAGATGATTCTGGGTGCCGCCCGAAACCACCTTGTAACCCCTTTCCATAACGGTTGAAGCCATAACACTGGCATTACGGAGTACCTGTTGCTGATAGACGGCAAATTCAGGCTGCATTGCCTCCTTCAGCGCCACAGCCTTGGCAGCGATCACATGCATCAATGGTCCACCCTGAGTTCCTGGAAACACCAGGGAACTGAGCTTTTTGGTGATCTCCGGGTGTTCCCGGGCCAGGATCATACCACCACGCGGACCACGCAAGGTTTTATGTGTGGTGGTAGTCACAACATCTGCCACAGGCAAAGGGTCTGGATAGAGACCTGTAGCAACCAGACCGGCGACATGGGCCATATCGACGAACAACAGTGCACCGACCGCATCGGCAATATCGCGAAAACGTTGCCAGTCGAGTTTTTGTGAATAGGCAGAAAACCCGGCAACAATGAGTTTTGGGCGATATTCCAGCGCCTGGGCTTCGACGTGAGCATAATCTACAATCCCGTTGGCATCGGTGCCATATTGCACGGCATTAAACAATTTTCCGGAAAAATTGACTTTGGCGCCATGGGTCAGATGACCGCCATGCTCAAGACTCATCCCCAATACCGTATCGCCAGGCTTGAGCAAAGCCAGGTAAACGGCAGCGTTGGCCTGAGAGCCCGAGTGTGGCTGGACATTGGCATAATCGGCACCAAACAATTGTTTGGCCCGATCAATAGCCAGTGACTCGGCGACATCCACATATTCACAACCACCATAATAACGACGGCCCGGATAGCCCTCGGCATATTTATTGGTCAGTACTGAACCCTGCGCTGCCAACACCCTCGGGCTGGCATAGTTCTCCGAGGCGATCAGCTCGACATGCTCTTCCTGACGTCGCTCTTCATTACACATCGCGGTCCAAAGCTCATCATCAAAGCCTTCGATACGGTCTTCATGGCTATACATTTACGTTTACCCTCCGGGGTTACTCTTTACAGTTTGTTAGCTGATTACATCTGATTTTAAGTTATGGAAAACAAGGTTGTCTGTTCTCGCTGAAGAGCTACAAGCCGACCCTGAATCTGCAGATAACGCAGATGGGCCAGACACTCGCTCATGGCAAAGACTATCTGATGCACATCCAGGTCTCGTTTAAACAGGATCGGCAGCAATTCGGCAGCGGTCTGAGGTTCGCGACAAGCTTGTTCCAATAATTGTAATCGTTGCTGGTGATGTTCCATCAACTCGCGGGCGCGCGCATGCAGACCATAGAATGGCCGACCATGTGCCGGCAACACCAGCGTATCAGCATCGAGTAGACAAAATCTCTCCAATGAAACCAGATAATCGGCCAGAGGGTTGGCTTGTGGTTGATTCGCCAGCAAGGAAATATTGGGTGAGATTCGGGGCAATATCTGATCGCCCGCCAGCAGAATCTTGCGCTCAGACTGATACAGACAGACATGCTCGAGTGCATGACCTTTACCGATAATGACCTTCCAGGGTTGGCCATTGATCGAAAGAATATCGTCATCCTCCAGCGTCTGGAAAACGATCGGGGGTGGACTGATCAGACGACGATAGGCATTGCCACGTACTCGCAAGGCTTCTGCAAGCGACGCATCGAGACCATGACCGAGAAAGAAATCTGCCATACGGTGACTGAATCTTTCGGTCTGGTCTTGTTGTAGCCAATTGGCCATTAACCATTCAGTTCTGTTCATGAACAGATCGGCACCGGTTTGTTGCTCCAGCCAACCAGCCAGACCAACATGATCAGGATGAAAATGGGTCACCACAATTCGCTGTAACCGGTCACGACCGAGCCCTGACAGAACAGTATTCCAGTGACCTTTAACGACATCAGTGGCGATCCCGGTATCGACCTGCAACCAGGTCTGATCATCACGTAACAGCCACAGATTGATATGATCCAGTGCAAACGGCAATGGCATACGTAGCCAGAAGATTCCAGGCGCAACTTCAAGCCGATCTCCGGCAGCGGGGATCTCAAATGCTGGATATGTCAACGGCGTCGGGTATTGCAGCGCCAAATTTTTCACCAGCAACACCTGAAGACAGCTTGCACGGCATTTTTGAGATATTTCAGCGAAACAATCATCAGGCGGTCATTTTTCATCATTAATTACCTTGTACATATTACAAACTACCAATAGGAAAATAGTGAGCCGGGAGTATACCAGCGCTGATTCGATTGCTGTCAGCTGTATAAACCATCCAGAAAGTAGTTCCCGTCAGGAACTCACCAGCCCAAATTCGTCCTGTTTTCCAGTTCCGCGGGTATTCCAGAGTTTAATAAACAAACTATTGCTGATATTTGAATGGCGATAATCGCTATTTATTCAACAGGATAGAATTCCTGTCATCCACAACCAGATAGTAAGTCAACCAACCCATTCATGGCCAACACACGAGAAAAGTAGCCAGCAAAATCTGATTTTTACTGGAGTTCGCACCTGAAATTCAATATCAAGGATTTATTGGCCGCTTTCGGGTCAGTTGGTTGGATGGTTATCGAAGGAGAAAACAGCCAACGAATCCCGTGTTTCATGACATTAGCCCGAGGAGTTGCAATTTATCGAGAGTACTTATCATCAAGTCTGTGATGGCATCTAAAACATGTCTATCTATTTTTTTAACCCTCTATAGACGATCAAATACCCGCGCCAGCCTGGCAACAGTACGTTCAATATTATGCAACTTATCCAGACCGAACAAGCCCAATCTAAAGGTCTTGAAATCTTCAGGCTCATCACATTGCAATGGAACACCGGCTGCGATCTGTAAACCCGCTGCAGCAAATCTGCTGCCATTGTGCAGGCTGTCATCATCGGTATAGCTAACGACAACTCCAGGAGCCTGGAAACCTGTCGCCGCCACACTGACAAATCCCTGTTTTTCCAGCAGTGCACGTACTTGCAGGCCAAGCAGCTGCTGTTCACTCTGGACTTTTGCAAAGCCATAGGCTTTGGCTTCATTCATCACCATGGCAAACCGGCTCAAGGAATCCGTCGGCATGGTGGCGTGATAGGCATGACCACCATTTTCGTATGCCTGCATAATTTTCAGCCATTTGCCCAAATCGCAGGCGAAGCTGGAACTGGTTGTGATTTCGACTTTTTCCCGAGCCATTGAACTCATCATGACCAGAGCACAACAGGGTGAACCACTCCAGCCCTTTTGCGGGGCACTGATCAGGACATCGACACCATTAGCCTGCATATCCACCCACAGTGCGCCGGAGGCAATACAATCGAGCACAAACAAACCACCCACCGCATGAACCGCCTCTGCTACAGTTTGAAGATAGTCATTAGGCAATAATATTCCGGATGCCGTTTCTACATGTGGTGCAAAGACTACATCCGGTTGTCCAGTTTCTATTGCCGCTACGACCTCATCGATTGGAGCCGGGATAAATGGAGCCTGATAATCATCGATCAACCGTCGTGCCTTGAGCACCGTTGACTGAGCCGGAATTTGTCCCACATCAAATATCTGGGTCCAACGATAACTGAACCAGCCATTTCGTATCACCAGACATTTTTTGTCGTTAGCGATTTGTCTGGCTACCGCTTCCATACCAAAGGTGCCACTGCCAGGCACCACGGCAACAGCATCAGCACGATAAACCTGCTTCAGCGTCTGCGATATGTCCCTCATCTCAGCCTGAAACAGTGTGGACATATGGTTCAGCGAACGATCGGTGTAGACCACCGAGTATTCGAGCAATCCATCGGGATCAACACCAGGTAAAAGTCCGGACATTCAGATTCTCCAAAATCAATATTCAATCGTATCATTCTCTACACTTTAGTAGCTCGTGACAAGCATTGATCCTGGAAATCAGATACTCCACCCCACGACCAAAGATTTCATGCCACTCCTGCATGGTGTTGAGGTGGAGACCAAAAACTCAGTCTGGATGAGCATCAGAGGCATCCGCAAACCCAGGGTTTCATCATTCTGGCGTGAGTTCCTGCAAGACAATTATCCCCAATGTATTGAAATGAATATTTGGGGCAATTCATGTAAAATACATATGTTATTGGGGTTCTGAATACTAGGTGCCACACCGCCGGTGGCGCTGCGCCATCGCGCAGCAAACAAAAA
>CAZTLH010000264.1:0-4538 GCA_964614335.1 uncultured Gammaproteobacteria bacterium | reverse complement strand
TGATGCCGCCCGTGCAAGAGACAGGCTCCATGCATCGGAAAAGAGGCTGTTTTTGGGCAAGCTTTCAGTGCTTGTGTGGCCTTCGATGCGGATGTGCCCGGGTGAATGGACAAGAAATCTGGTCAGGCGTTTTAATAATTTAATATCCTGCAATTTCAGCTTTGCCATGCCGGAATCAAACAAGATAGAATTTGGCATGCTAAGAATAAATTTATTATCGACTATGCGGGTCTTTACCTTATGTTCCCACTCACTATGCTGAAGTACACTGTTGGATTTCTGGCGTGCTGCCAACAGGAGTTCCTGCAGGCTGATATTTGGCTGTTGTTGTACCGGCAGGATATCGATATCCGTGCTGCTGGAAGAATCAAAAACCGACATGGCGGCAGAGGAAAAAGCAGAGCTTATATCCTTTAGCATCATGTCATCCATTGTGGACATGGAGACGAGCAACACAAAAAAGGTCAGCATCAAACTGATCAGGTCACCAAATGTTGCGACCCAGCCGTCGGTCTTGGTTTTTTCTTCGGGTTTTTTCTTGCGCCGGGCCATTATTTGTCCTGTCCGGAAGGTGTAGGCGAGGTCGATGACCTCTTTGGAGAAAGCATTTGCACGTTCCGAGTTGTTGTCGGTAGGAAGCGGATTAATAGCTCAACTCTGCGGTTTTTTGCACTGTCTCCCTGCGTTTCGGTGGAAGGGAGGGGATGTGTATCTCCCATACCAGCCACGACCATGCGACTTTTGGGAATATTCTGGTCTGCCAGTTTATGGAAAACCTGCATAGCCCGTGCCGCAGATAGCTCCCAGTTGCTGGCAAAGCGAGAGCCTGCCGATGGTTTATCATCGGTGTGACCTTCAATGGTTATTTCCAGTATTTCGGGCCGACGCAGGATATCGGCCAATACTTTCAGGAGGGAATTGATTTTAGAGTTCAGTTCAACCTGTCCTGGCTCGAACAGGAGCTGCTCCGACAGGCGAACCAGCACCCTGTTCTTGTCCAATGGAAGTACGTGTATGCTGTTGCTCACACCCAATAGTCTGGCGACTTTTGACAAATCTTTGGCGGTTCGCATCCTGGCGGAATTTTTAGCGCCAATTTCGCGACTGGGTATGGATTGGCCTTTACCTTGAGCAAGGTTGGCTCCCGCAGGCATCAGACTAAAAGCACCAGCCAGAGAATTGAGGGCTTTCAACTTTTTCTCTTCGACAATGACGGCCAGGCTTGAAAGGAGAATAAAAAAGGCCAACATGATCATCATAAGCTGCAGGAACAGCATATCGAAGTTACTCTCGGGCGGATCCTCAGGAGGTTTTTTTGGTCTGCGTGCCATCTAATTACTCGAAGGAGCTTTTTCGTTCCTTGGGCGGCAGGAAACTCATAAGTCGTTGCTCCATGACGCGCGGATTTTCCCCGGCTACAAGAGATTGCATGCCGGCAATGATGATCTCGGATGCCAGTATCTCTTTTTTACTTATGGTTTTTAACTTACCAGCCATTGGGATGAAGAAGATATTGGCCAGAAGTGCGCCATAAAACGTAGTGAGGAGTGCAACCGACATGGAGGGGCCGATTGTTGATGGGTCATCCATGTTCTGAAGCATCAGAACCAGGCCAACCAGGGTTCCAATCATGCCAAAGGCAGGTGCAAACCCTCCCATAATAAAGAAAATTTCTGCCCCCAGTGCATGTCGATCAGAAACTTTTTCAATCTCACCATATAGTATTTCATCGATAACCGCCGGCTCCTGACCGTCAATGGCCATTTGGACAGCTTTTTTCAGAAATGGATCTTTAAACCCTTCGACCTCATTTTCCATGGCCAGGAGCCCATCTTTGCGAACGATCTGAGATAGTTCGACAAACTGGCTGATCATCTTTGACGGGTTTTCAACCTTGGAAATGAATGTTTTCATGCCAATGCTGAATGAATTTAGAACTTCACCTAATGGATAGTTAATGAGTGTAGCCCCGATGGTTCCTCCAACAACAATCAGCAACGAAACAGGGTCAACGAAACTGGCTATCGAGCCACCCATTTGAATGGCTGTGATGACAAGGCCGATTGCTGTGACCAAACCAATGATTGTAGCGATGTCCATGGGCGTTCCTCACAGGAGTCTGTCGGGTTTATGAGGAATTTACTGCGTGGCAGGGATAACGCCCCAAATACTCTGATTTATCGTTGCATAGTTACCACTATATGCCTCAAAATCATTGTATTTTGATTCGTTTCCCCACCTGTCCGCTACAATTTCCCTAAGTCCGGCAGGTTTCCGGGTTTTAATAAATACAACATATTCTCTCTAGCAAGAAACGTGCTAACTTGCGATCCAGTCGTGATGGCTGGTCGCCCTCGGGGCTTGTAATGTTCTTGAATAAAAAAATTGTGAGTGCTTGTTTTGTTACTGTTCGGATTGGCAGATGAAGGATGCGAAAAGCGGGGTAAGAACAACCCATTTGATTGAAAGTGCGGCTTTAGCCGCACTTTCAATCAAAATGAAGAGTAACCATCTTTTTACCGTTTGAGGGTCATTAAGGCGCTAAGCATCTGGTCAGTTGTCAGGATGGTCTTTGAGTTTGCCTCATAACCGCGTTGGATCACGATCAACTTCACAAACTCATTGGCCAAATCGACATTGGATTGTTCAAGCGCAAAGGGTGTAATGCTTCCCATGCCGGCATTCCCGGGTTTTTCCAATACCGGTGTTCCAGAGGCAATGGTTTCCCCCAGCATGTTATTGCCCAGTTTGTTCAATACGCCCTCATTAGGGAATTTTGCCAGCGCTAACTGAAAGAGAGGCCGGCGTTGACCATTGGTGAATACACCATTAAGGCGACCTGTGCTATCGGTTTCCATATGATCCAGGAATCCGGAAGTAAATCCGTTCGCAGTCATAAAGCGCGTGGCGAATGCCCCTGCCAGCTGTAGCGTCCCGTCTTTACCCGTTCCTACAGCACCCTGGGCATCGGTTGTTATTGCTGACCCGAAGTTGAAGCTGAGGGTTCCGCCCGATGCCCCCAGCCATGGGGCACTGATATTAGGGGCAATTTCTATATCCAGAGCGCCACTTGCGAGATCAAAGACCAGCGACTGTGTTCCCGCTGTTGTCACACCTGCGGCAACCGTTGAAGCAGTCGAGGTGCCAATACCCGCTGTTGAAATTTCTGTCGGGGTGCCAGCCGTGCCACCGGCTAAATCTCCACCATCCACGATAGTATGCCAGTCCCACACTGCATTGCCGGCAGCATTGACGCCTGTTTTAACGAAATAAAGACTTACATTATGAACACTGCCGAGCGAGTCAAATGCCGATACATCCGTTTTGTAATTGTATGTGGCAGGGTCGGTCGCATTAAATGCAGTGACAGCGGGATCGAATGTGGTGCTGGTCGCATCCAGATTGGTTCCGACATCTATTTGTGATGTTGCCTGGGCGCTTGCAGCAAGATTGGATGCGGTAATGGAGCCGACCGAGCCTATCGCGTTACCTTTGCTATCCAACGCCCATCCCTGTACCTGGAAACCCTGACCGTTAATCAGGTTGCTAGACTTATCCAGCAGGAAAGATCCGGCACGCGTAAATTGCGATTGACCGCTGGCAGGATCCTTGAGAACGAACATTCCGGTGCCATTGATGGCCATATCCGTTGCATTGGTTGTGCTTTGTAAACTACCTTGCGACTGGTCGCGGGTAATGGCACCGATACGCACGCCATTACCCACTTGATTGGCGATATTGGAGCGGCTGACGTTCACTGTCTGGCCCAGTACATCGGAAAAGTTCACATTCTGGGATTTGAACCCCAGAGTGTTGACATTGGAAATATTGTCGCCAATGACGCGCACAGCTTCACCGAAGGCAGTAAGGCCGCTTGAACCTGTGAATAATGCATTATAGATACCCATTTTTTTCTCCTTTATGTTTTAATTTCTGTAATATTAACCATTGAAACCAGGGTGGCTCCGACCATTACAAGTACGCCATCATTTGTCAGTTTTACAGCTGTGGCTTGGCCTGTGATTAAGGTATTGCCATTAACAACATTACCATTTGTATCTGTTGCAATAATTTTGACGCTATAGGTATCAGATGTAGCCATAGCACCGCTGTCTGTTGTTCCATCCCATTTCAGTGTATTGGTGGCTGAGTCCAGCTTGAATGTTCGAACGACCTTTCCGGAGCTATCAACGATATGCACTTCTTTGGCCACGTCCTGTGCCATTTCGAGATTAAGATTTATTGGTGATTTACCGTCAAACGTAACCTCTCTTACCCGGGCAGAAATGGTATGACCAAGATAGGATGATGCTGTAGCCATTGCTGAATCAGTTGTCTGCCCAGACTGTTGTAGCATGGTTGTAAGTAATTTGTTTGTATCTATTTGTTGCTCAACCATATTGAACTGAGCCAGTTGGGTGCTCATTTGAGTTGCATCCTGTGGCTTTAAGGGATCCTGATTTTGCATCTGGGCAATAAGAATCTTGAGGAAAATATCTTTGGAACCCAACTCCTGTCGGGAAGATGACTGAGGGGGG
>CAZTLH010000263.1:0-4540 GCA_964614335.1 uncultured Gammaproteobacteria bacterium | reverse complement strand
AAAGATATCCAGGGCCTTGATATTGGGATCGATGAGTTTGATTTTCTTCTGAAACTGCTGTTTCACAGAATCCGTGAAAACTGAGAACTCCATGTGCAGCAAATAGGCCAGCGCACCGACATAGGCGATATTCTTGAACATCTGGCGCTGACGCGGATCTTGATATTCTTCATTACAAAGACGTGCCAGCGGGATACCAATTTCCGTGATGTCCTGACGATTAAATTCTGGCGGCAAGTTCCTGGTAGAATCGTAAAGAAAATAACCACCAGGCAACACCTGTTTATAGTCATCAAACAGGGTATGGCCATTCACGGCCACCATAAAGTCGACTCCGCCGCGCCGTCCGAGATAACCATGTTCATTGACCCGGACTTCATACCAGGTGGGCAGACCCTGAATATTTGAAGGGAAAATATTCTTGGGACTGGCCGGCACACCGTGGCGAATAACGGCCCGTGCGAACATATTGTTGGCACTGGCGGAGCCTGAGCCATTGACCGTCGCAAAACGGATTACAAAGTCATTGACTGCGCTTATTTTGTCCATGAGTCACCTGCTTGGCTGGTGTGGTACAGAAACTTCTGCATATCCCAGGCTGCGGTTGGGCAACGTTCCGCGCAAACACCACAGTGCAAACACAGATTCTCATCCTTGACCATGACCCGGTTTGTTTTCAGGGCACCGGATACGAAAATATCCTGGTCCAGATTGGAGGCGGGAAAATTCAGACGACCTCGCAGGTCTTCTTCATCACCATTGTTGATAAAATTAATACAGTTGGTCGGACAAATATCGGTGCAGGCATCACACTCAATACAACGATCATCAGTAAAAACGGTCTGCACATCGCAATTGAGACATCGCATGGCTTCGGCATAACCGGAATCGGGTTCGAAACCCAGTTCTACCTCCAGCAAGCGATCACGAAGAGCCTTGGCCTTGTCGCGCAATGGCACCATATGGCGCTCATCGTCACTGACCTCGCTGGCATAGATCCATTCATGAAAGCCCATTTCCTGCTCAACCAGGGTGACGTCGGGTGGGGGTCTGAGACCCACATCGACGTCATGACATAGATTATGAATGGAAATCGCCGCCTGATGGCCATGAGCGACCGCGGTGATAATATTCTTGGGACCAAATGCGGCATCTCCACCAAAAAAGACGCGGTCGATGGAGGACTGGAATGTGGTTTCATTCAGTACCGGCATACCCCATTGATCAAGCTCGATGCCGGAATCCTTTTCAATCCAGGTGAAGGCATTAAGTTGGCCCAGCGCCATCAGCACATCATCACAGGGCATAAAAACCGGCTCTTCATGGGTAGAATGCAGCGTGCGCTTGCCTTTGGCATCGTATTTAGCAACCATTTTGTCAAAATACATGCCGACCAGCTTGCCTTCCTTGATGACAAAGGATTGCGGCGCATGATTTTCATAAACCGGGATGTCTTCGTGCAGGGCATCTTCGATTTCCCACGGTGAAGCTTTCATGTCCGCCCGTGGGCTGCGTACCACTACACGCACATCCTGACCGCCAATTCTTCGTGCCGTCCGGCAACAATCCATGGCGGTATTGCCACCACCGAGCACCAGTACACGTTTGCCAATTTTTTTGGTGTGCTCAAATGCCACACTGGCCAACCAGTCGATGCCGATATGGATATTGGCATCAGCCTCTTTTCTTCCAGGCAACTTTGGCAGATCCCTTCCTCGGGGTGCGCCAGTACCAACAAAGATTGCATCATAGTCTTCGGTTAACAAGACCTTCATGCTCTCGATACGTTGCTGGAAATGGGTCACCACCCCCATATCGAGGATGTAACCGAGTTCTTCATCCATGACCTTTTCCGGCAGACGGAAGGATGGAATCTGACTGCGCATAAAACCGCCAGCATTGGCCTGTTCATCATACAGGTCAACACTATAGCCCAGAGGCATCAAATCACGAGCCACGGTCAATGAAGCAGGGCCGGCACCGATCAAGGCGATCTTGCGACCATTCTTGTGTTCTGGCACTTTGGGCATAAAGGGTGTGATGTCCCCTTTATGATCAGCAGCGACGCGTTTTAGTCGGCAGATTGCCACCGGTTTTTCATCGATGCGACCACGACGACAAGCCGGTTCACAGGGACGATCACAGGTCCTGCCCAGAATTCCTGGAAAAACATTGGACACCCAGTTGATCATATAGGCCTGGTCATAGTGGCCATCTGCAATGAGCCGGATGTATTCGGGAACCGGCGTATGCGCCGGACAGGCGAATTGACAATCGACAACTTTATGAAAATATTCGGGATTACTGGCGTTTGTAGGTTTCAAGGCTCGTGTTCCCGCCAGAAAAGCCAAGCTTTTCCAGCCGATAGATTAATCAGAAAGAAAGGAAATACAGGATGTGGATTTAATACAAAAATGTTGGACGTGAAAGTTAACTCCAATCTATGATGCTGTCAAATAGATCATAGACCAAGGGTGACACAGATCAAGTTTGTTTGTAACTAATACAGCGACTACACTGGCATAATGACATCATTACTTTTCTAACTGGCAATCGGAATTTCTGTTATGAAGAATCAGCAACTGGCGCAGCGTGATCTTAAGGTCCTTTGGCATCCCTGCACCCAGATGAAAGATCATGAAACTTTTCCACCTGTTCCGATACGCCGTGGTCAGGGCGTATGGCTGGAAGATTACGATGGCAATCGCTATATCGATGCGGTCAGTTCCTGGTGGGTCAATCTGTTCGGTCATGCCAACCCCCGTATCAATCGTGCCATTGCCGAACAACTGGAGACTCTCGAACATGTCATTCTGGCCGGGTTCAGCCATGAACCGGCAATTGAATTGGCCGAACGTCTTGCCACCTTGACACCGGGGAATCTTGGTCGTTGTTTTTATGCTGACAATGGCTCCTCAGCGGTAGAAGTCGCGTTGAAGATGAGTTTTCATCACTGGAGGAATATGGGCATTCAAGGCAAGACACGTTTTGTCAATCTTGCCAATAGTTATCATGGTGAAACACTGGGGGCCCTAGCCGTCGGCGATGTCAGCCTATATAAAGAGACCTACGGACCACTGCTGTTACAGCCCTTTACCGCCACCTCGCCTGATGCCTGGGACAAAAAAGAAGGTGAAACAAATGCCGAATGTGCACGTCGGGCATTTGCCGATATGGAACAAATACTGGCACAGCACCACGACGAGATTTGTGCTGTGATCGTCGAACCTCTGGTACAGTGCGCTGGTGGTATGCGGATGTATGATCCGCTGTACCTTGCGTTGTTGCGTCAGGCCTGTGATCACTATCAGGTGCATCTAATTGCAGATGAAATCGCCGTCGGTTTCGGTCGTACAGGCACCCTGTTTGCCTGTGAACAAGCGGATGTCACACCGGATTTCATGTGCTTGTCAAAGGGCCTGACCGGTGGTTATTTACCGCTGTCGGTGGTCATGACCAATGATGCCGTTTATCAATCTTTTTATGCAGAATATACCGCTCTCAAGGCCTTCCTCCATTCACACAGCTATACCGGCAACCCCCTGGCCTGTCGGGCGGCACTGGCAACACTGGATATTTTTGCCGGGGAGCCAGTCCTGGAAAATAATCGCAGGCTGGCCCAGCATATGAAAGCCTGCACCGCTCATTTCAACGATCATCCCCACATCGCCGAGGTACGACAAACCGGAATGATTCTGGCGATGGAGATGGTTGCTGACAAAAATACCCGTACACCGTACCCCTGGCAAGAACGCCGTGGGGTAAAGGTATTTCGCCATGCACTCAAACATGAGGCCCTGTTGCGCCCGTTAGGTAATGTTGTCTATTTCATGCCACCGTACGTCATCTCCGAACAGGAGATCGAACATTTGGCCAAGGTTGCGTGGGAAGGCATTCTTATAGCAACAGGCGAGTCTTAAACAGCGATCCAGTTGGCAATTGCTCATAAATAATGTACGCTTCCCTATACCCGGAGTTCGGGTGTGAGATCTGCAAATAGTAGTGAACCTTTGAATAATCCGAACTTCTAGTTCAGTTGACCAGGAAAATAGAATGCTCAGAAATGAATATGCCGAAAAAAGAGACTTCATGCGTATGAGTGTCAATTCCAAACTAAAATTTCGAACGCAAGACGGCAAGGCAATGCACGATGGTTGTATCACCGACCTCAGTGGTGGTGGCATGTCTTTCGTGACCGCCGTACCATTGGATAGACACGCCAGACTTGCCGTCGCTGTAGAGTCTTCCTCACGCAATATTCCCCCACTGGTCGCCTATGTGGAGGTTGTTCGTTGCGACCCTGATCCTGATGCAGAAACATTTACAGTAGCCTGCAAAATAGATCGCATACACCCTGCGGATTATCCAGATACGGGCAAATAAGATAGTCCGCTAACTGTCTTCTGAGACACTGGATACATGACCCAGCAGCTCTCGCTAACCAAGGGCTTGCTGACTGTTTTCTTGCTCGATGGCCATAAATATCCAACGGACTCTTGGATAACAATATTATAAGTGTTCGATTTTGTTACTCTATGAT
>CAZTLH010000262.1:0-4571 GCA_964614335.1 uncultured Gammaproteobacteria bacterium | reverse complement strand
AGCCGGCGGGCGGCAGCGAGAGATAGAGAAAAGACACCGATATCACGCAATAGCCATCAGATCCTGTTGCGGATAACCACCACCCCGCGTCAAAACACCCGTTATCGACTGCGTTGTCGTGCCGGACAGCAGACCAAGACCAGCCGCCGTATCAATACCTGTAAAAAAATCCAGGCCGTGGTCAAAACTGCACCCCCTGAGGTTCTCAAACGACCCGACCTGGCCGGCACATTGCATTTGTTGTCGTCGGTACAAACGGCAGCCGGGAGCACCCAAAGCATCAAGATTGATTACCGGAATCTGGGCCCCGGAGCCACAACACAGCGCTTTGCCATTGATCTTGTTCTTGTCATCGATGATCTGCGTCAGAGCAGTAAGCCGGCGAATACGGTATTTGGAAATAAACCGGTTGTCCGGCAAACACTAAAACAGTTGTCAGTTCCCCAACCGGGGACGACACAAACCCTGTTTACCAGCGTAACAATACCTTCCACAATTAAACCCGGCAGGTACTACTGGTGTCTACGCCTGGATCCTGATTTTCGGCTCAAAGAAATCAGTGAGCAAAACAATACCCAGTGTCTCGCTCAGACCCTGGGAACAACATCGGTGCCAGCCAGGAAACTGACCGGGGTCTTCGGTGCCAGACTGCGGGACAGGAAGCCGACAGAAAAGCTGCTCATCGCACAACAGAAGTTACCCGTACCCGCAAGCAAAATCCACTTGCGTGAGCTGATCAAGGGACTACCGGGGAACCTGCGAACACTGGACGGTGAAGTCCCATTGTTGAGCCTGAATGACGAGATCATGGGACCGGTAGACATCGCCCAAGACGGCCCGGCCGAGTTATCCTGGATCGTACCGGCCATGAGCGGAGACCAGGTCTACCTGGTGATCAGTGCTACCGATCACTACAGCTGCCCAAGCGGGCCGGTAGAGGCCAACCGCAGCGAGCTGGATGCGTTGGCGCTGCCCGGTACAATCAGCGGGGTCAAACCCGCCGAAGGCAACAGCAGTCTCCACCTTGATGCCTACACCCGTGGACGACCCTATTATATCTGGGGTTGCGTTGTCCGTGCAGCTGCATTCACCGGGGTCAAAACAAATCGGCTGGAGATGCATTATGCCTACCTCGTTGCAGCAACGACAATCAACACCCCGGTCACCGGTGTCTTCTCGCCACCTGACCTGGTCATACGCCAGTTTCGCCGTCTTGGTGCTAACCGCCTCTTTTTCTGGGTCCAGGCGACAAGCCGTGCGCCTGCCGGTCGATACCCGTGGAAGATATATGTTATTAATCCCTTGCGTTTTAATCAGCTGCATTCGAGCGAGGATTTTTACCGGCTCACGCCCGGTGTTGGTGTTCTCATCTATAGCGGTGAGGGGGAAATAAAGAATCTCGGTTTTTTTGGCTATGGTGATGCCATTACCACCGATGTTGCCATCCCCGACGGGCAGCCCTGGGTCGTGATTCTGGAGGTCAATCTTCCGGCACATCCAACCGGAGACCGTCTCATCATCGGACCTGGCGATGAGCCGGGTCCTGCGACACCGGAACACTACCCGGAAGCGAATTACGGCAACAACACCGCATCCCTGATCCTCGGTGACCAGTATACTTCCTTCCCCAATTCCATTCTCACGCTGCAGACAGTTCGATATGGTGATGGCTGGGCTATCTTCAAGCTGCGTTATATTCAACACGCACATCTCACCTCCAACATCAGCCTTGAGTTACTAACTCTGACGGATCCAGTCTCCAATACGATCCATTGTGTCGGCAGGCCCGGCGATGTCGAGGAGGTGAATGGCTATGCCGGCGATAACAATATTCTGTTTTATTGCCGACGTCTTGAGGGACAGCTAAACGATGGTAGCATGGCTGTAGTCAGAATGATGAACCCCTGGATGCCAACCCGTACACTATTGGCCAGCAAAATATTTCCAACCGGATTCAGATGGCGGGAAGAAAACCGGGGTACCGGATTGCCCGACCTGGCCAGCCAAATTAACAGCCCGGAAACCGGACCAGCAGGCTATGGTGGCAATCTTGTGCTCGAAATTCAAAACAGGGGAGATGCGTTGGTAGAAAATGTCGCAGCAACGTTCACACTGAAAAACCATGGCCCCTATGGTAAGATACGGGATCAGCGGTCCTTGCGTTATACCCGGATCAACCCCGGTCAGACCATCACCCGGCTGATCAGTCTTTCACCAAGACTGGCCTTCGTGGATCACAGTATCGCCAGATGGAGTGTGGATCCTGAAGATGAGATCATGGAGTCTGATGAGCGCAACAATACAACGTTGCGGGCGATGCCTGCAGGACTCCGTTCAGGGCAAATCAATATCTCACTGGGCCGCTTTGCGACCAGCCAGCAAACCACATTTCATCGTCAAGGTCTATGTATCTTTGCCGTTGGCGGGCATGCCTGGCCATCGGCAATGGCCTTACCCGCAGGAACAGGTGTGCTGGTCGGTTATCACACCGAATATGATGGCGGTGTTTGCGAAAACCTCTGGGCGTTTGATGCCTACGGCTATGTGGATTTCGATCTGGAACCCTATCATGCATTGGCTGCACGTTTACACTCCGCAACCCTGGTGTTTCAGCGTACCGGTTCACCGGCACATCGCGAAGCCGCCAGCTGCCACAATAACGGGATCTCGCAGGTCACTGCAGCTACCTCTGACTGGCGTGGTCGGGGATCTGCATTTTCCATCAATGATACGCCCACGACCGGTCTGTCTGCGGGCACACCACGTGAGGACGGAGGCAGTATCACTACTGATGTCACCACTATTGTGCGGCGCTGGCTGCGTGGCGACGACCGGCAATTTGGGTTTTTACTGAAAGGCGCCTCAAAATCGAGTCACAGAAGACTGACCATGAACTGTGGTGCCTATTATGGTAACTTCGCCCTGTATCTGCGGGTAGGAGAGTAGGCATTTGCCTGCTACAATCAATATGGGTTATGAATTTATGAAAAGCTATCACAAAGAGCTGTGGTTCGAAGTACCGACACGCCGGGCCTTTATCAATATCACAGCCGAGGTTGAACAATGCCTGGTGGAATCCGGGATCCAGGAAGGTCTTTGCCTGGTCAATGCCATGCACATCACCGCCTCGGTGTTCATCAACGATGACGAGTCAGGCTTGCATCACGATTATGAGGTATGGCTGGAGAAACTGGCGCCGCACGCTCCAGTCGATCAATACCATCACAACGGCTTTGAAGATAATGCCGATGCCCACATGAAGCGGCAGGTGATGGGGCGGGAAGTCGTGGTTGCCATTACTGCAGGAAAACTCCACTTCGGGACCTGGGAACAGATCTTTTATGGTGAATTTGACGGTCGCAGAAAAAAACGGGTGCTGGTAAAAATTATCGGGCAATAGATCCAGGAAGTACTGAATGATGTTCCTTATTCAGTCTGTTAGCAAAAAGAGGAACACATTACCTCACGGTATTGTGTTCCTCTTATGTGTTGCTGCACTTGAAATTGTTGGCGTGCAGATTACATCAGCAGAAATTATTCAACATGGAAAAGTGTGTGCATCCCCGCTTTGAAATGGCCTGGTTTATTACAGAACAACAAGTAGGTACCAGCCTTCAGATCCAGAGTTAAAGCACCACCTTCACCCGCATCAATTTCCGGGACTTCACCCAGCGATATGATCTTTTTTTCAGGGATACGTCCCGTATTTTCATCATAAGGCAATGTCGGAGCGTCACTGTCCACTTTAAGCACCAGCATTTCATGCTGCAGTTCATTTGGTGAGCGATTGGTGACCGCAAATGAGACCGGACCTTCAACAGCTCGAGTACGATCAATTCTGACCTCCATACCGGCATCACCATCAATCAGTGTGACATTCACCAGTGTTCCTACTGCATAGGCACTCGAGCTGACACCTAGAACACCTGTGGCCATGGTCGCAGCCAAAGCCAGGATTGCGTATTTCTTCATTTCTAACCCTCCAGATTACTGTTTAAATATAGTAAAAACGTTGGTAATTACTTGAGCAATCAACCTGCCCCGAACCTACTATAATCAATTTTCGAAACTGTTACAAGAATTAAATAATCACATTTATCTTGACCATAATCAAAATATGCGTTAATTTTTAACCGCCGATATGCTTAAGAAACACCATTTATCGGTAGATACTGCAGTTATAATATGGATACCATACAATCTTGCTATGACAAGATTGATGCAATCTGCAACCGGATGCGAACACAATGGTCGCATCGAAAACCATTCTCGGGAGAGAAAGATATGAGACTACGATTAACCACCATAGCTGTCGGCAGCCTTGCACTACTAACGGCGACGGGGGCCACACTCGCCAGTGAGGGAGCAGCTACACCAGGCGTCAAGCTTATGGGTGCATGGGTCGACGCCGGTGCTCCAGAAAGCAAGACTTTCAGCTATAAAGGCCAGGACGGCAAACAATATCAGGCGGATTTTAAAACCGACATTCTGCCGTTGTTTACAGCAGATGGCATCTGGCAGGAAGACACTCCATCTTGCAGTTCATGCCATATGGCAAACAGTGCCGACTC
>CAZTLH010000261.1:0-4572 GCA_964614335.1 uncultured Gammaproteobacteria bacterium | reverse complement strand
CCGCTGTCTGAGCGCGAGCTGTCCACATTGAGAATACCATAATGAGAATTGCTGGATCGCAGCCGGTATGGTGGCAATAAGGACCGCACCTAAGAGCAAACGGTTTTTAGCATTCATGAAGAAATATTCCAGATATATTTGCGGGTTATTTGACGGGACCTGAGGCTCATAGCTATTAGTCGGTAGCCGGAAACAAAACTTTAGAAGATAACCTGCACTGCAGCATTGTGAATGTGACTCCCGGCGGCTAATTCCGGGTTACCCGGAACCGCTGAGCATATATACTGTCACTCTAGGAGCCTCCACACCGCCGGTGGCGCTGTGCTGTCGCACAGCAAACATGGGGGATTGTTGGCCTTGTTGGAGGCTGAAAGTGAGAAATATATTATTCATTATTAACAGTGAGTTATGATTTTGTTTGATAAGAGCCTGTCCGAGAATAGAGAGCCTGCTGCGGAAAAGCGGACTTTGGCCAGATTTCCTCCTGATTTTCGTTAAATACAACGAGTATTCGCCTCAAATCATGAGAAAATCTACCTTAAATCCGCTTTCCCTCGTTACGTCTCCTATTCTCGGACAGCCTCCTAGGAATATCTCAACGAAGCGGAAGTCAACATGACATGAGCCAGAAAAGTAGAAATCGTCGAAGCAATAAAAAATACGTACAATGGTTATCCGGATTGTTTCTGGTGTTGATACTCACCGGTTGTGGTAATAGTGAGGACAAATCACTGATTATGAATTTTCTGGACCAGATGATGAATAGTTACCAGAGAGATTCCATGCCGGGGGCAAAGCTGGTCTATAAAGAGTGTTTGTCCTGTCATTATACCAATAAACCGCTACGCAAGGTTGGTCCCAGTCTGAAAGGCATATTTGGACGGGTTCCGACAATCTCAGGTGTCCCTTACACACGCTGGGACAAAGCTGCACTGGAACAGTGGCTGGCAGACCCATCCGGAGTCAAGCCATCCACCACGATGGTGATCCCCGGAATCAAGTCAGAACAGCAACGCCTCGATATTATCGAATATTTAAAAAAATTGTAGTCAAGGCACTACACAATAATTCTTTACAGGAGCTCACGCAGATCTAGAAATTACTGATCTTTTTGGATTCGATGGTCATTTGGCCGAAAGTGCTTTTTGGATAACAAAATTCTACGTGGTTGATTTTATGATTCTATTATTAGGTTCCGCAAGGCGGAATGAGGCGCTCTAAAACAGCTAACAAATCCCGCGTTTCATATTTGTAGCCACAGCTGTCATTCCCGCAAAGGCGGGAATCCAGAAAATCGGACCGTAAAAGCAAATCTTTGGGTGATGAAAGTTTTAGCACTATCGATTAGGCCATTAACTTGATATCTATTGAATATTACCGGAGAACCCTTCAATGAGGTATTAACCGGATCCGAGATTAGACTGTGACCGTTCAATAGCGAAGGCCAGAAACAAGGCGGCAGTAAATAACAGCAGTGCGCCACCCTGATGGATCACAGCCACTGTAGTGGGAACAACAAACAACAGGGTGGAAACACCGAGTACGAATTGTAACAGCACAGCCAACAGCAATATTCGAAGTGCGTTTCTCACAAAGTTGTTCAACGGTTGACGTCTACAGAAAAAATAAAGACCCAGGACAAGGATCAATACCAGCTCTGCCAGGATACGGTGGTCAAATTGCACAGCGGCAATATTTTCGAACAAATTCACATACCATGGCTGGTAAAACAGGTAATTCGCCGGGACAAATTGACCATTCATCAAGGGAAAGGTATTGAATGCAAAGCCGGCTTTTAAACCAGCCACAAAACCACCGGAAGCGGCAGTCAGGAAAACCAGCCCGGCAAGGATCCAGGCGACTATTCGCAAACCGGCCCCCGGGCTCGTTTGTTTATCCTGTGCAGGGAATATCAGGCGCATTGCATACCAGAAAATATAACCATAGAGGATAAAGGCTGTTAGCAAATGGGCGGTCAGGCGATATTGGCTGACATGCGGGTTATTGACCAGTCCGCTCTTTACCATATACCAGCCCAGTAACCCCTGGAGTCCGCCGAGTATAAACATAAAGATCAGCTTTGGACGTAAACCCGGTTTGACTTTGCCACTGAAAAGGAAATACAGCAGTGGTAACAGAAAAAGAATACCGATTAATCGCCCCCAGAGCCGATGCACATATTCCAGCAGAAAGATATGTTGATAGCCTCCCAGGTTCATGCCGGCATTAAGTTTGTAGAATTCCGGCGTTTGCTGGTAATGGTGAAAGGAATCAGCCCACTGTGATTCGGTGAGTGGAGGAATCCAGCCCATCAGTGGATCCCACTGCACCATGGACAAACCGGAATGGGTCAGACGTGTGGCACCACCGAGTACGAGCATGAATAAAATCGCGGCACAGATCAGCAACAGCCAGATACCAATCTGACGATCATTACCTGCTTCAGTTAGCATGGCTCTCTCCTTTTGCAAATTGCTTCACATTAGTTTTACGGCCACGCAGCATGACAGGCAGTACGACAACGGCGAACAGAATCCCACTGAGCACCGAGACCACACCACCGACACCGATCAAATCCTGTGGTGAAACCAGAGTGTGGATCTGCAGGTCCTGGGTGGTGCCAAGAATCTTGCGTTTCATGCCATAACCACCACCCCAGGCCAGCCCGGCGATATGAAGTAATTGGCCGAAAGCATAGGCATAGATTTGAACCCTGGCCCATTTTAGATTTGGTCTGCCAAAACCAAAACCGGGTAACCAATAGTAGGTCATGGCCATAAACGCCATGGTGATGGAGACGGTGGAGCCATGATAATGGGCGGTAATCAGGGTGCTGCTGGCGCCGATAAACAGGCTTATTACACCACCCACAGCAAATAGCAGTAATGAGCTCAAAAGACCGAGATAGAGGTGTCTGTTCTCACTGCCAGCTGTTGGGCTTTTTAGTATTGCCCAGATCACAGCGAGGCCGACAACAAATGGGGTCACACCATTGCCATCTTCCATCAGACGTACAAAGAACAAGGTGAATTCCGGATCGCCGGCCCGGTATTGAACAAATGGAATAAAGGCGAAGAAAAGAAGGACCAGACTAAAGGCCAGTGAGGCAAAGATTATTCTGTTGCTGAAAGAGGATTTGAAGCCACAAATACCCATCAGCCACAACCAGCATGCGCTCAGTAAAGCGGTATGGGTATATTGCAAGATATGGCCGCCTGCCCAGAACAATGGCTCATAATACGCGCGATGTTGCAGATCCATGGGCAACTGAAACCAGCTCCAGGCTAATGCTACGATAGCCAGTAGGGTTGCGACCGCCGCACTCCAGACGGCAAATCGGAGGGTCCCCTGCGCGTCATCACGAAATGTCAGTCGCCAGGGTATGACGAAAATACCGCGGAGAGCCAGTATCAGAATGCCGCCACCAAAGACGATCATCCCTTTGATAAAAAAGTGATTCTCCAGCATCGGAACATAGTTGTTGGTCAGTGGGTTGGCTGCGCCGGTCAGCGGTGAGATGGCAACCAGGACGCCGCCGGCGATGACCAGCATCAACGCGACATACGCGCTGGTTTTGGCGCGTGATGATGAATTTAAACTCCAAAACACCCCGGCAATGGCCAATAGCCACCACAATACGGTGAAGTCGACATGCAGCACCAGGGCGGTGTAGAAGAAGTCTTTCCAGGGCATGTCATAGCTGGTTCTGGCCAGCGCCAGCAGCAGGGGATAAACACCCGATGCGAGTAAAAAACCAACCGCGACATAGAGCCAGGCAATGGCCAGACGATCCTGTGGTTTTTCATCCAGAGGCAGGAAATAGTTCATGGTTTCTCCCGTAATATCAAGATTTTAGTTTTGCGCATTCTGATCTGTAACCAGTAGTCGTCCGGTCATACTGGCATGGCCGATACCACACCATTCACCACAGAAAATCTGAAACCTGCCGCTTTTTTGTGGTGTGAAAGACACGACCTTGAATTCATCCGGTTTGATTCGATACATCAGTCGTAATTCGTGGATGACAATGGCATGTCGCATATCCTGACTGGCGAGGTGCAGACGGTAGGGCTGGCCACGCTCCAGTTCGATATAAAAATTGCCCCAGCTATAATTGCGGGCCAGCAGATAGACATCCGAGCCAGCCGGCGGATGAACAACCGGGATACTGTCCTCGAAGCGTACGGTATAGCTGGCCACCATCTGCTGTACCTGCTTCTCGAAGCCGGTCATTTGGGCGGGTACGATTTTTTGTTTGCTGACAGTAACAGCTGGCTGATTGTGGGTGACATACCAGGAAAGGAATGCAACAATGACCCCGGATACCAGTACGACACCGAGCAACAAGCCGATGTTGACCGGTTTTTTTGTTGTATTGACGTTGTCTTTTGGTTGTTTCAATGGAAGAGATCGTTGCACTTGACGTGGCGCGCAATTATAGCTCAGGGAAGCGGCTTGCAACATACGCAGTCACCGTATTACCACAGGTATTCAAGGCCCGCAGGCTAGGAGCCCCCACACCGCCAGTGGCGCTGCGCTATCGCGCAGCAAACATGGGTGGCTTTTGACCTT
>CAZTLH010000260.1:0-4592 GCA_964614335.1 uncultured Gammaproteobacteria bacterium | reverse complement strand
CTTCCTGTACTTTCTCCGCCTTGCGCTGTTTCGTCCGTGGATTCTCATCGATTAGAGGAATATGCCCCAATGACTCACAATATTGCCGGATGTGTTGATGACTATAGTTGCGTACAATGGGATTTATGTACACTGAGACGCTGAAAGTTGCGTTTCATTGCAGTCCCCCGGTAAACAGGTATACAGATTTATGAGTAGTCAACAAATTCCAGCCACTGACTATGACGTCATTGTTGTCGGCGGCGGTCACGCCGGCACCGAGGCTGCATTGGCGGCTGCACGTATGGGTGCAAGCACCCTGCTGGTCAGTCAGAATATTGAAACCTTGGGTCAGATGTCCTGTAACCCGGCTATTGGCGGTATTGGCAAGGGTCATATCGTTCGTGAAATCGATGCCATGGGCGGAATCATGGCGCGGGCTGCTGATCATGCTGGTATCCAGCTTCGAACACTGAATGCCCGCAAGGGCCCGGCTGTTCAGGCCACACGGGCCCAGGCTGATCGTGTGCTCTATAAGCAGTACATTCGTTACCGGCTTGAGCGACAACCCGGGCTGCAGATTTTACAGCTGTCGGTTGAAGATTTGGTGGTCGAGCAGGGTCGGGTTACCGCAGTGATCACCCATCTGGGGCTGGTTCTGCGCGCCCCTTGTGTGGTGTTGGCTACCGGGACATTTCTGGGTGGAAAAATTCATGTCGGGATGACCAGCTATGCGGGTGGACGGGCCGGTGATATGCCAGCCAATGCGCTGTCGCAGCGGTTGCGGGCCTTGCCGCTGCATGTGGATCGACTCAAGACAGGTACCCCCCCACGTATTGACGGTCGTTCGGTGAATTTTTCTGGAATGACTGTCCAGCCCGGTGATCAGCCGGCACCGCTATTTTCCTTTTTGGGTCAGGCCAGTGATCATCCGCAGCAGGTTGCCTGTCATATTACCCAGACCAATACAGTGACCCATCAGATTATTCGTAATGCCCTGCACCGTTCACCGTTATACAGTGGCAGGATCGAAGGGGTCGGGCCACGTTATTGTCCTTCCGTTGAAGACAAGGTGATGCGTTTCGCCGACAAGGACTCACACCAGATTTTTGTTGAACCGGAGGGTCTCAAGACCACCGAACTGTACCCCAATGGAATCTCAACCAGTCTGCCCTATGATGTACAACTGCAACTCGTACGCAGTATTGCCGGGTTTGAACAGGCCCATATCACCCGGCCCGGCTATGCCATCGAATATGATTATTTTGACCCGCGTGACCTAGAGCCCTGGCTCGAAACCCGACCACTTCGGGGTTTGTTTTTTGCCGGCCAGATCAATGGTACGACCGGTTATGAAGAAGCCGCCGGTCAAGGCCTGGTTGCCGGTATCAACGCAGCCTTGCAGACGGCGGGTAAAACACCATGGTATCCACGCCGTGATCAGGCCTATATCGGGGTGATGATCGATGATCTGGTGACCCAGGGCACCACCGAGCCCTATCGGATGTTTACCTCCCGGGCAGAATATCGACTGACCTTGCGTGAGGACAATGCCGATCAACGTTTGA
This sequence comes from uncultured Gammaproteobacteria bacterium, assembly GCA_964614335.1. Lineage (GTDB taxonomy): Bacteria > Pseudomonadota > Gammaproteobacteria > Arenicellales > DRJH01 > DRJH01. The sequence goes on along the minus strand of CAZTLH010000260.1, from coordinate 3,045 downwards.
CGCCGATCGCACACGAACTGGGGCTGGTGGACGATCGGCGCTGGCAGCGTTTTTGTAGCAAGCGGGATGCGATAGCCATGGAAAAAGAAAGGTTAATCACTGCTGTCGCACACCCGGAAAAAATTCCGGACGTACTGCAGCAACAATTGTTTGGCCAACAACTAAAACACGAAGTACATTTACTGGAATTGTTGAAACGTCCCGGGGTTCAATACCAGGAATTTGGTCTTTTGCCTGATTTTACCCCGGGTCTCGATGACCTGGAGGCCATTAACCAGCTGCAAATTGAGGCTCGTTACGATGGCTATCTGCAACGCCAGAATCGGGAAATTGAACGACAGCAACGGCATGAGAAAATGCAGCTACCGACAGATTTTGACTATACCGGTGTCCGGGGTTTATCTACTGAGGTGCAACAAAAACTCCAGCAGAAACAGCCACGCACGCTTGGCCAGGCTGCGCGTATCCCCGGGGTGACACCAGCCGCTATTTCGCTGTTACTGGTCTATTTGAAGAAACAGGCCGCGTAATAAGGCTCGATATCGATGAGTTGTGGATTCATATGGTCTGTGACCCCAGATTGCATATCCATGGCTCGTAGGTGATATGAGACGTTCTAAAACAGCCAGCAAATCCCGTCTGTCAGCTTTGCAGCCACAGCCGTCATTTCCTCGAAGGCGGGAACCCAGAAGATCTGGTCATCAAGGCAAATCCTTGGGGAACGATAGTTTTGCCACTATCGGTTAAGCCACTATTCTTGTGCCGAATGATCAGCCTCCTAGGAGTCCCCACACCGCCGGTAGCGCTGCGCTGTCGCGCAGCAAACGCTAATGATGGTGCCTCGTCAGGAATAAAATTTTGGCTCTCCTGTTGGGCGGGTCTTGAAACGTTTATGCAGCCAGAAATATTGCGCAGGCTCGGCTGTTGCCATCGTTTCGATCACGGTGTTCATGGTGGTGGTATCGAGCAGATCGTCGCCAGTCGGATAGTCTGGTAATGGCGGTAAAAAGACCACCTCAAAGCCTTTGCCGCCGGCCAGCAGACGGGTGTAACAAGGAATGACCGTGGCCTTACCCAGACGGGCAAATTTGCCGAGTAACGGGTAGGTCGCGGCAGCCATACCAAAAAATGGTGCAAATATCCCTTTGCGATGACCGGCATCCTGATCCGGCAGATAATAAAATGGGATACCACGACGCAGACTCCTTATCAGTACATTCAGCGGTGCTTTGCGCTCAATGAGTTGGCCCCCAAAGCGGGTTCGACCTTGACGGACCACAGCATCGAGTAGACGGTTTTTACTGTATTGATACATGGTGCTGATAGGCCGCTCCAAAACAAGCAATAAACCACCAATTTCCAGACCCAGAAAATGCGGCGCCAGCAAAATGATATTGTGGCCCTCGCTTACAGCCTGATCATAATATTCACGGTTTCGAAAATGACTGATATGTTGTAGCTGTTGTGGTTTGGCCCACCACACATAACCCTCCAGTAACAGCATATACGCAGCATAGTGGAAGTGTTGACGAGCCAACCGTTGGCGTTGATCTGGTGACCATTGTGGAAAGCACGTTCCCAGATTCTTAAGTACCACCCGTCTTCTCGGTGCAATGAGCCAGTACAGCAGATGACCTAAACCTGCTGCCAGCCACCACAACACGGACAGAGGCAGCAGACTCAACAGACGCAGACAGGCCAGACCGATCCAGGTCGGCCAATAACGGGGTGCCAGGCATTCACGGTGGTGAAGGTTTATTGTGCCAGACAATGGCTTATCTCCTGCCATGTGTAGGGCGCCCGTTGCTGCAGCCGCTGCGCCAGTGCCGGGTTGACAGTGACGGCAGCCAGCAGGTCCTGCCAGGTGTCCACATCATTGACAGGCGGCAGGTCGGTATTCAATTGCAGTTGCAGAACTGCCGCATTTTGTAATAACCGGTCGGAAACCTCAGGGCTGCTCCAGCGGATATTTTGCAATAATTCTTTTGCCTCTTGTTGCAGACCCAGCAGGTAGTAACCACCATCAGGCGATAAACCGAGAATATTTTCACCCAATGACAGCGAAGTAAAGGCATTTAGCAGCAAATACCTGTTGAGTCCCGGGAGATCGCAGCCGATGACAGCAGCCGGGATTCCGAAATTCAGGGACACAGCCAGTGCATTGGTCTGAATCTGGCCAAGATCAACACCGGCCTGGTCAGTAAGCGATAAATCATATTTTTCCGCCAGCGCCAGGAACAATGGATGTTGCTGGTCGGGGGATCCATGCAGAAAAATATTTCCGGGCCAACTGTGGGCCGCGATGATGACCGTTTCTTCCAGCAACACAGCGGCGATGGTTGCGGCCTGTTCCGGACTACAGTGTGTCTGCAGTCGGGTTTTGCAATATCCGGCCAATGGCTGTCTTGCCAGGATATGCAATTGGGGTTTCGTGGCGGTCGTAGCGAGGGAAAGCGGATTTGGGGTAGGTTTTCTCATGATTTGAGGCGAGTAGTGGCACATGGATGTGCCGTTGACAAACCTAAGGAAGGAATACGGATTGTGTAACGCCAAGAGGCTGTCCAAAGCCTGCTTTTCCACAGTAGGCTCTCTATTCTTGGGTAGCCTCTTGGTGGGCAAGACAACCGGAGGATAAGCATGGAATCATGAAACAGCAACCTGAGTTTATGGGTCTTTTGATCAAGTCGATTTTTGACATTCCAATAAATCCTGGTTTCAATATATTCAACTGGAAGCGATTTCGGATTTGTTATGACCGATACTCATCTAAGACTCATTTACCTGGTGAGAATAGCATAAAATAAAAAAGCCTCAGTTTTCCAAAGTGTTGTTAGTGGCTTCCTCATGAGGTGGCCATGGTGGTAGAGGTCCAATATCAGCCGGCACCTCCCGGATAACGAATTCATGGCAACGACAGCGATAAATGTACTGATTACTGCGGGCCGTATACTACCTTGCATTGGCATAACGTTGCTGTAATTTGTCAGGAGAGACACCGCGCCAGTAGTCGAATCGTAACCACCACATCAATACTATCGTGCGCAC
>CAZTLH010000259.1:0-4601 GCA_964614335.1 uncultured Gammaproteobacteria bacterium | reverse complement strand
TCTATTTAACGAAAATGAGCGGAAAAATGGACCAAAGTCCGCTTTTCCGCAGTAGACTCTCTGTTCTCGGACAGCCTCCTAGTGGGCCAGAATCTCGCGAAAACAGCCAACAAATCCCTGATAACGAATTGATCGCGGGCGCTGCTGAATGCGGAGCAAGTCATGTCACTATTCCCAGGTAGAAAAAAATCTGACAGTGTGGTCAAGAGAGAGGCCGAAAAGAAGAAGCCGGGTTTGTTCAGTCGTCTGTCACGCAGTCGCAAGGCCTTGCAGAATGGTCTGCAACGGCTCTTCAAGGCCCAGGGTCAACTTGGTGAGGCCGATCTCGAAGAGCTTGAAGAGCAATTATTGCTAACGGATATGGGTGTCGAAATCAGTGTTATGCTGGTGGAAAAGGTGCGCTCGGCCAAGGCTGCAAACCTGGACGAAGTCACCAAAATTCTGCGTCAAACATGCAAAGAAATATTACATATCGATCAACCCGACATATCTACACCAACGAAACCAAAGGTTATCGTGATGGTTGGAGTCAATGGTGTTGGCAAGACCACCACCACAGCAAAGCTGGCCAACCTTTACATCAACCAAGGTCAGAAGGTCATGCTCGCTGCCGCAGACACTTTTCGTGCTGCAGCGATTGAGCAATTACAGAGTTGGGGCCAGCGTCTGCAGATCCCGGTAATCGCCCAGGAACATGGCGCTGATGCGGCTGCAGTGGTACACGATGCCTATAGTGCCGCCAAAGCCCGCAGTATGGATATCCTGCTGATCGATACCGCGGGTCGCCAGCATATACAAAATGACTTGATGGCACAATTGCAAAAAATCAGCCGGGTGTTGGCGAAACTTGAAGCTTCTGCTCCGCACGAGATCCTGTTGGTTGTCGATGCCAATAATGGCCAGAATGCACTGTCCCAACTCCAGCATTTTGATCAGGCAGTCGGTATATCCGGTCTCTGTTTGACCAAACTGGATGGCACTGCACGTGGTGGCATCACCCTGGCCCTGACACAACGTTTCTCTATCCCAATCCGCTATATTGGCATCGGCGAAGGGATCAACGACCTGCAGGCTTTTAATGCCCAGGATTTTGTCAACGCACTCATACCGGAAACAACCAACTCCAGGTGATGGCGTGCTATTCCACTGCAGACGAATGGTCTTGGAGGTCCGGAATTAATCGACAATGCTGAAAGCGCCGGCGAATCAGAACTATCGAGCCAGATAGCAGTCAGGAATCCGAAGTTATCGGGAGTGCACGATCTATATCGGAGCAGATCCTGCCATAATGATGATACACAGGACTGATTGGCTATTTTTGAGAGATATTGGCCATCAAGCGAACAAGCCGTTGGCAAATTCTGAGTTAGCGGGAGCCATTGTTTGTATAAATCAGCCCTTTAAGTATCAGTCATTTCTGACGTATAATGCGCCGCTTTGCCTTTGTCCGAGGCAATCTTCACATAAACATTATACGGCCTTGCACTGCAGGGCGTTTTACTGATCAGCCGAGGTAGTCCAGTCAATGGATCGTTCACCAAACAAAGGACCACAGAGTCAGACCATAGTGCTGTTTATCACCGCACTCGTTACCATTTTGCTCGAACTGACATTGATTCGGGTGTTTGATGTCCAGTGGTATTCAAATATGTCCTATATGGTCATCACACTGGCCATGTTCTCACTGGGTTTGGCAGGCGTCTACAATGTTCTTTTTCCGGTCAAGGGCGAGCAATCAGCACACCGCCGGGTCGCAATCAGCCTGTTCATGCTGGGAGTTACCGGCGCAGCCATTTTACCGGTCATGAATAGCCTGCCCTTTAATTTTCATTTCCTCAATGCCCCGTTGCGACAATCATTGTCGGCATTTCTGATCATCTATATCAGTCTGTCACTCCCGTTCTTTTTTGCTGGCATGATTTTCAGTACCATTTTTTCCGAATACCCGGGACAAATGCAACGCCTGTACTTCTGGGATCTGACCGGCGCAGCGATTGGTGCTGTTGTGATATTACCGCTGATTCCTGTACTGGGACCCGGCGGGCTGTTGATGCTGGCATGTACACTTTCTTTACTGGTACTCGCATACTGGCTCGGGAAAGGAAAGACCCGCAATATTCTGGTCGTGGCAGCCATTGCCGTATTGGCCTTGCCAGCCATACAGGCGGTGCATCCATTTATCGGCACATCCAGTTATCTTGACTTTTACCCGCACCTTGATAAACGTGGCTACAAACTCAGTAACAGCCGTGGGCAAATTGAATACACTCGTTGGGATGCTATCTCAAAAATTGATATCGTCAACCAAAAACGAAAAACTGACACTGCAGACACGCCTCAACGAGCACTATGGATCGCCTACGACGGTGGAACCCAAAGCAGTTTCTTTTATCCCTTTGATGGTGACTTCAAAAAACTGGAAAATGAATACCTGGGTCGGACCCCTTATCATTTCTGGGGTCGCATTGTCTTCGCCGCCGAGTACCTGAAAAAGAATACCAATCAGGATGTTCTGGTTATCGGCGCTGCCGGTGGGCAAGAGACCAAGGCGGCATTGCTGTTTGGTGCCAAACATGTTGATTCCATTGAGCTCGTTGGCACGGTCATCGAACTCGGAAAAACCCGTTACAATGACTTTATCGGTGGAATCTACACCAACCCAAAAGTCAATGCCCATCAGGGTGAAGGACGAACCTTTCTCCGCTCTACAGACAAAAAATACGACATTATCCAGATTATGAGCAACCACACCAGTTCCAGTATCGCCTCTGGAACCGGTGCCATGGCTACAGTTTATCTGCAGACCAAAGAAGCCTATATGGAATATTTCGGTCATCTCAAGAAAGATGGCATTCTGCAAATCAATCACCACATCTATCCACGCGAAGTCAGTACTGCTGCTTTGGCGTGGAAAGCCATGGGCCGGAAAGATTTCCAAAAACATGTCATGGTCCTGGAGTCCACCGGTGTTCGTGACACAATCCCCACGTTGTTGATCAAGATGATCCCGTGGACCGCAGACGAAGTGCGCGTTACACACACCTTGCTGTCCACCAAACAACTGGTCGTTGACCCGATCCACCCCAACAAAAGCACACTGACGGCAGATTTCTTTTCTGGAGATTTTCCCTCCAAACTTGCTGATAGTTTACCGGTGCGCCTGATGCCGGCGACCGATGATCGGCCCTATTTTAATTTCATTCGTAAGTCCTTCAGCAAACTGGAGCTGGACTCAAAGAAATTCATTGATATTTCGACTGCCTGGCTAATGAATTCACAACTGCAACGTGGCATTCCCATGGATGTCGTACATCTATTGGCGACTGGAATCGCAGCAGGCCTGTTTGCTATCGTATTTATATTCGTACCCCTGCTCTTTTCCAAAGTTGGCCGCAGTCACTGGCATGGAAAAGTTTCGGTATTGGGTTATTTTGCCTGCCTCGGTATCGGATTTATCATTTTTGAACTGGTATTTATCCAGAAATTCATGAAACTGGTCGGCTATCCGCTGTATACCTATACTGTGGTTGTTTTTGGCTTTCTATCGGCTGCCGGAATCGGTAGTTACGCTTCAGAAAAAATGCGCATGGCAACCACCAATGGCAATAACAGACGCTGGCTATTGGGCTTTGCCGGAATTATCTTGTGGTCGGCTATTTTGTTGCTTTTTGGCAGCGCCTGGTTTGAGTATTTCATGTCCATGTCGATCTGGGCACGCATGTTCGCGGCCTATGTGATGATTTTTCCTCTGGGTTTCTGCCTTGGTATGCCATTCCCGCTGGGGATCGTCGCCATCAAGGATCTGGGGCCTGCTGCCGTTGCCTGGTCCTGGGCCATGAATGCGCTCTTCACCGTCATAGGCGGTCTTGCCTCCGTTATAACCTCAATTTACTGGGGCTTCAACCTGACCCTGCTAATCGGTGTGGCCGCTTATGCATTGGCAGCATTATTGCTGGCAAGAATTCGCACTTTGTCACCGGGCGCCCAGGAGGCTGCAGCCTCCTAGCAATGCCAGATTTTCCCGACTACGTACGGCATCCGGGTCAGCAATCACCGCCACTTCCAGAAATTCCTGAATATACGCTTCTGGCAGCCCTCGTTCTCTCGCCCCGGTCAGAACAAAAGAACGATACCAATTAAATGGCAAAAGACGGTCATCAGTATACTGACCGGGGGCAATGTATAGCACTGCATCTACAGTCTCGCGAGAGCCCAAAAACCGGCACTGTACCGTTTTTCGGTGATAACCATGTCCGACACCCTCAAATTCATCGAGAATTTCAAACTGTTGTTGATCAAGCCGATACAACACTCCATAGACTCGATCACTGCTATTCCCGGTTCTATAGACGTTGCATTTTCCGGAGCCATCACCGCCGCGCTTGTAAAAGGACAGTTGATAACCAGACAACAACGCCGTATCGACAATCTCAACCTCGGCAATACGGGCCTGCAACCTGATACGGCTCATATTTGAGCCATAAGCCAGATAGAGCCCGGAATTCTGTATCACAGTAGACATTCTGTCGCCCCAGGAGGTTACCCAAGAACAGGAGACGACCGGTTTGCTGCTCCTGCAAAACCGGCACTTCCGCCATCCA
>CAZTLH010000258.1:0-4611 GCA_964614335.1 uncultured Gammaproteobacteria bacterium | reverse complement strand
TATTTCTGGCGATAATAGCCGTTTCCACTGCGTGAATCCAAAGATTGCGTTCCCCATCCGTTTTTGGGTTAAATACCTTCAAAACGGATAATCCGGTAATCATACTTAAAATGGCTTTGACCCCCACTCTGACTACAGCTTGCTGTAATGTAGTAATCTGTTCTGATGGTGAGGAAAATGTTGAATTCGACAACTGTACCAGACGTACAGCAAATGTTGGATCCTCATTGCCCAATGTGATTACGTCCTCAAAATAATCATCATTTTCAGTATCCAGCGATAACAACTTGACCAGAACTGCCGGTAGCATTGGCAGCTCTGCAAGCCGCATCTCAACTTTACCTCTGTCCATGCTCATTTATATACCGGTTCCCTTGAAGAAAGTGTGCGCAAATGATTTCCTGTACTTTTAGCCGACTTCGGCTACCGTATGTTGCAGCTGCTCACCGAGCCCGGTGACACCAAGCCGCATAACTTGACCAGGACGCAAATATTCCGGTTCCGGCTTATGGCCCATACCCACACCTGGCGGGGTACCGGTGGAGATCATGTCACCGGGTTGAAGGGTAAAAAAATGACTCAAATAACTGATTAATTCATCGACCGGAAAAACCATGTCTCTGGTATTGCCCGTTTGACGACGTTGCCCGTCCAGATCCAGCCACAGATCCAGATTCTGGGGATCAATAATTTCATCTGTCGTCACCAGCCAGGGTCCGGCCGGAGCAAAACCATCGCCACTTTTACCTTTGACCCATTGCCCGGTCCCTTCCAGTTGCCAGGACCGTTCAGAGACATCATTGAGCACGCAATAACCGGCGACATGGGATAGGGCCGTCTCACGCGGGATATACTTTCCTGCAGTACCGATGACCACCGCCAATTCGACTTCCCAGTCAGTCTTCACGGAATCCCGGGGGATCACCAAATCATCATTGGCACCGGACAGGGATGAGGAAAACTTGCCAAACAGCACGGGTTCGGCTGGCGTCTGCATACCCGCTTCACGAACATGCTCCTTGTAATTGAGGCCAATACACATCAATTTTCCGACACCAGCCACACAAGGGCCCAAACGTATACCATCTTCTACTTCAGGTAGAGCGGCTAGATTCAAATCAGATAATCGGCTTAAGCCTCGTGGATTGATGGCTTCAGGCCCAATGTCCGAGACTACACCACTCAGATCACGAATGACTCCATCCTGATCAAGGATACCCGGTTTTTCTTGCCCTTTACTACCAAATCGTACCAGTTTCATAATCTTTGCACCTCACCATATTGTTACAGTACAGCCATAACATCACCACACAAAATAATCAGCCAATCCAATCACTAGGAGGCTGTCCGCGAATAGAGAGTCTACTGCAGAAAAAAGAATGAGTCTGCTGAATTAACGCCATTAAGGCCCAACATTCCATCCTGTCCAATCGAATAACAGCAATTCATTATGATAAGCCCAAGACTGTCATGGACAACGTCCCCAAGAGCTGCAATTCAACCCTTGGAATCACCATATACTTCATTTCATCGCAATAATATCACCGAATCACAAATTGCCATTTATCATCAACCCGGGTTTTGCAAATAGCCCTTCAACAGATCGAAGCGTCTCATCGCTGCAATGTAAGAAGAATCGGCTATACTTGCCTGCAAGTCATTCAAATAAACAGGGGATACTCGTCAATAGATGCGTGTGGCCCATCTCTACTTTATGCTCACAGGATCAATGAGAACTGTTGGGTTGGAATAGGAGACGAATTATGAAAGGCATTATCTTTAATATTTTCGAGGCATTTGTATGTCAACATTTTGGCGAAAATGCTTATGAGGTGTTGCTCGATTCCTGTTTGTTACAAACACGCGAACCATTTATCGGTCCGGGCACCTATGCCGATGCAGATCTTATTGAGTTCATCACCAAAGCATCATTGCAATTCAACATTCCTACGCCTGAGCTGTTGCGTACCTTTGGACGCTTCGTCCTACCTCGGTTTGCAAAAAAAATGCCAACGTTGCTTGAGAACCACACAGCAAAGAGTTTTCTGCTATCGGTGCAAGACATCGTCCACGTCGAAGTTCACAAACTCTACCCCGAAGCGGTCACTCCTGTATTTCACTACGAAGATCCTGCTTCTAACCGATTGCTCATTCACTATCATTCACCCCGTTGCCTGTGTCATTTAATGGAAGGATTATTGGATGGTGTCGGCCATCACTTTTCAACAAACATTGAGCAATCACAGCTACAGTGTATGCACGATGGTGCAGACAGTTGCATTTTTGATCTGGTTTTTTCGCCCCTCCCACGGAGCCAGTCATGAATCAGCTTAGTTCGAAAAAGGTCCTCGGTAATAAATTGAAGAGAGCCAACCAACAGATCGAGGCACTCGAAAATACAATCGAGACCACTACACGGGAACTCTATCTATCCAATCAGAAAATCCTGCAGGAAAAAGAGTCCGTTGAAAACTTGCTTGAATCCATCGGTGCATCCCTCATAGTCGTAGATCGGGATCGCACCATCCAACACTGCAATACCGAGACATTACATATGCTTGGCTACGACAGGAATGAATTAATGGGCAAGCCATTCAGTATTCTACTGAAGGAAAACAAATCAGACAAAGCAGTCCCCACCATCAATACCGGCCAACATGAGACGAGCTACCTAACCAAAAATGGCAGACGTATTCCTATCCTGCTTTCTTGCATGGAAATCAATCACAAAACTGAATCTATATGGGCCACAAGCTATGTCGCACTTGACATCACACTACGCAAGCGTGCTGAAAAACGATGTCGGGTGATGTTCGAGACCGCTGCGGATGCGATCATGACGCTTGCTCCACCGTCCTGGGGTTTTACCAGCGGTAATCAGGCCACACTGGATATGTTCCATGTCAGTGACGAACGATACTTTACCTCCTTGGGACCTGCAGATTTATCACCCGAGTACCAGCCTGATGGGCAGGCGTCGTCGACCAAGGCCCAGGCAATGATTGAGACAGCACTGCTGAAAGGGTCACATGGCTTCGAATGGACCTATCGGCGACTCGATAGCGAGGCTTTTCCTGCCACCGTGCTGCTGGCAAAATTCCAGATCGACGGCAATATACAACTTCAGGCCACTGTGCATGACATCAGTCAACGCAAACAAGCTGAAGAGCAGTTACAGCGTCTGTCTAAAGCCGTGGAATCGGCCAACGAAAGCATCATGATCACCGATCAGGAAGGCTCAATCGAGTATGTCAACCCGGCTTTTGAGAAAATTACCGGCTATACAAAACAGGAAGCACTGAATCAGAACCCCCGAATTCTGAAGAGTGGCATCCAGACAGCCGAGTCCTACAACAAACTGTGGAACACGATTAAAAGTGGCAAAATATGGTCTGGACGCTTAAGCAACAAGGCTAAGAATGGCAATACTTTTATTGAGGATATTACGATTTCGCCTATTATCGATGCAAACGGCGTCATTACCAACTTTGTCGCTGTAAAAAAAGATATCACCGAACAAATCGCCCTGGAAACACGTACACTGCAAAACCAGAAACTCGAATCCATTGGGCAACTGGCAGCAGGTATCGCCCATGAGATCAATACACCTATCCAGTTTATCAGTGATAATACAGTCTTCCTGCAGCGAGCCTTCAAGGGTTTGGCATCAGTGCTTGCTGCGAATCAGCAAATGCTCGACTCCATAAAGCCTGACGGGAATGTTGCTCAGGAGATGATCAATCAAACTGAACAAGCCATAAAAAAGGCCAAACTCGGCTTCCTTGAAAAACAAATACCACGGGCTGTTGAGCAATCTCTGGAGGGTCTCGAGCGAGTGGCAAATATTGTAACCGCAATGAAAGAGTTTTCACACCCGAGTCAGAGCAAGATGCAGGCAATCGATCTTAACCATGCTGTCGAAACCACCATCACCGTAGCAAGAAATGAGTGGAAGTATGTCGCCAAAATGGAGACTGATTTTGATCAAACTCTCCCATTCATCCCCTGTCTGCGTGATGAGTTCAATCAGGTGATACTTAACATTATCGTCAATGCGTCTCACGCAATTTCAGACGTCAACCATGGTGGTGATGATGGTCTTGGGGTCATTCATATCACCACACAACACAATGATGACTGGGTTGAGGTAAGAATCAGTGACAGTGGTACCGGAATCCCCGCTGAGGTACAGCTTAAAATATTTGACCCGTTCTTTACTACCAAGAAAGTTGGCGTCGGGACTGGCCAGGGGCTGGCTATCGCACGTTCAGTCATTGTCGACAAGCATGGCGGGACTATCGATGTCCAATCAACAATTGGCAAAGGCACAACCTTCCTAATTCGGTTGCCCCTTTCTGAACAGAATGCTGGGTCCGGGAGCCTGTCCGAGAATAGAGAGTCTACGCTCGGACATGCTCCTGGGGAGAAAACAGCATGAGAATACTATTTGTCGATGATGAGCCGCGAATCCTCGAGGGTATTGAACGGATGCTGTCCCATCTCACAGATGAATGGGATATCACCTGTGTCGAAAGTGGAGAAGCGGCTCTTGAGGTGCTGGATAGAAATTCCTGCGAGGTGCTCGTCACTGATATGCGTATGCCGGGTATG
>CAZTLH010000257.1:0-4626 GCA_964614335.1 uncultured Gammaproteobacteria bacterium | reverse complement strand
CTCAAATGATCGAAAAAATGACCTCACCCACTTCCCTCGCTACGACCGCCATGGATGGCGGAAGTGCCGGTTCTGCAGGAGCAACAAACCGGTCGACTCCTGTTCTCGGACAGCCTCCTAGAGACTACCAACCATGAAAACGGCGGCAATACGACAATTGTTTCTGGATTATTTTCACAGTCAGGGGCATGAGGTAGTTCGCAGCAGCCCGTTGGTACCACAAAATGATCCTACCCTGCTGTTTGTCAATGCCGGCATGGTGCAATTCAAGGATACTTTTCTGGGGCTGGAAACGCGGGATTATCAGCGGGCTGTAACGGTCCAGCGTTGTGTTCGTGCCGGTGGCAAACACAACGACCTGGATAATGTCGGCTATACGGCGCGTCACCATACTTTTTTTGAAATGATGGGTAATTTCAGTTTTGGTGATTATTTCAAACGGGATGCCATTCATCACGCCTGGCGGTTGTTGACCGAAAAAATTGGTCTGGCTCCTGAAAAACTGTGGGTAACCGTTTATATCGATGATGACGAAGCCGCAACGGTTTGGCTGGATGAAATCGGTATCGATCCGCAACGTCTGACCCGTATCGCCGGTGAAGATAATTTCTGGAGTATGGGTGATACCGGCCCATGTGGCCCCTGTAGTGAAATATTCTACGATCATGGCCCGGAGGTCGCCGGTGGACCGCCTGGAACAGCGGAAGAGGACGGTGATCGTTATATCGAAATCTGGAATCTGGTGTTTATGCAGTACAACCGGGACACCAGTGGCACCCTGGTGCCATTGCCGAAACCCTCGGTGGATACCGGTATGGGTCTGGAACGACTGGCGGCCGTATTGCAGGGTGTGCACAGCAACTATGAGATCGACCTGTTCCAACATCTGATCGAAGCCGCGGCCGAAGTGCTCGATGTGGAGAATCCAGACAGCCAGTCATTACGGGTCATCGCCGACCACATTCGCTCTACGGCATTTTTGATTACCGATGGCGTGATGCCCGGCAATGAAGGCCGGGGCTATGTCCTCCGCCGTATTATTCGTCGCGCGGTCCGTCATGGCTATATGCTCGGTGGCCAGCTGCCGTTTTTCTATCGTCTGGTGCCGGCTTTGGTCGGGGAAATGGCTGATGCTTATCCGGAATTGCGTGAAGCGGCACCCCTGGTCGAACAGGTATTGCAACAGGAAGAATTGAAATTTGCCGAAACCCTCGATCAAGGTATCAGTATTCTGCAACAGGAAATGTCCAAAGTAACAGGAGATACTCTCTCCGGTGCTGTGGCTTTTAAACTCTATGATACCTATGGCTTTCCGCTTGACCTGACCATGGATATAGCCAGGGAGCAGCAACTGCAGGTGGATACGGCAGGCTTTGATAGTCTGATGGCTGAACAACGGACCCGGGCCAAGGCTGCAGGGCATTTTTCCAGGGTGGAAAAAAACCGTCTTGACGTTTCCCGATCGAGTGATTTTGTCGGTTATGAAACCCTCTCCAATGCGGGTCAGGTACTGGCCCTGCAGCACGACGGTGCAGCCGTGCAACAGTTGCTGGAGGGGCAGGAGGGTTTGCTGGCCCTGGACCACACGCCATTTTATGCCGAAAGCGGTGGCCAGGTGGCGGATCGGGGCCAGATCACAGCCGGTGATGCCGTATTTGAAGTGACCGATGTGCAAAAAATGCCGGGTGGTGTTTTTGGACACTATGGCAAACTGCTGACCGGCAGTCTGTCAAACGGGGCCGGGGTCCGGGCCGAAGTAAATGCGGCAGCGAGACTCGCAACTGCACGGAATCACTCAGCAACACATCTGTTGCATGCTGCGCTGAAACAGGTGCTGGGCAAACATGTGCAGCAAAAAGGTTCCCTGGTTAGGCCGGAGCGTCTGCGTTTTGATTTCTCCCACTTTCAGGCACTGCAGCCGGAGCAACTGCAACAGGTGGAGAAGCTGACCAATACCCAGATTCTGGAGGATCATACAGTCACAACAACATTGATGAATCTTGATCAGGCCAGGGCCAGTGGAGCCATGGCACTATTTGGTGAAAAATACGATGATGATGTCCGGGTTGTCGATATGGGTGATTTTTCCCGGGAGCTTTGTGGTGGCACACATGTCAACCGCACCGGGGTGATCGGCAGTGTCTACATTATTGCGGAATCCGGTGTCGCGGCCGGTGTCAGACGAATCGAGGCTGTGACCGGTCTGAACGCCCTGTGTTATGTACAACAGCAGCGGTCATCGTTACAACAGCTGGGTAGCACATTAAAATCGGCTCCGACTGAATTGCCGGCGAAAATACAACAGCTGCTCGATCGGCAACGGCAGCTGGAGATGCAGTTGAAGCATTTGCAACAGCAACAGGCAATGGAGAGTGGTGAGGATCTGCTTGCCGGCGCGATGGATGTCGATGGTGTGCAGGTGATTGCCCGGCAGGTGCCGATAGCGGAACCCGCAGCCATGCGGCAAACGATTGATCAGCTAAAGGACAAGCTGGGCTCGGCGGTGGTGGTACTGGGCGGGATTCGGGACAATAAGGTTGTCTTGATCAGTGGTGTCAGCAGGAATTTGACCGATCGTTTTTCAGCCGACAAACTGGTTGCGAACCTGGCTGGGCTGGTCGGTGGACGTGGAGGTGGGCGTCCGGATATGGCCCAGGGTGGTGGACCCGATACGGATCAATTGACGGCTGCCCTGGCTGCAGTTCAGTCCTGGGTTCGGGAATATTCGGATGGGAACACATAATGGCCCTGATTGTGCAAAAATTCGGTGGAACCTCGGTGGCCAACGTAGAGCGGATCAATGCGGTGGCGGCGATGGTGGCCATAACCCATCAGCAGGGTGATGCCACGGTGGTCGTATTGTCTGCCATGAGTGGTGAAACCAATCGTC
Organism: uncultured Gammaproteobacteria bacterium; assembly: GCA_964614335.1. Lineage (GTDB taxonomy): Bacteria > Pseudomonadota > Gammaproteobacteria > Arenicellales > DRJH01 > DRJH01. The sequence continues at coordinate 1,736 of CAZTLH010000257.1, read as the reverse complement.
TGCTGACACTGGCCCGGGAAGTCAATGACCAGGCGCCAGCTCGGGAAATTGATATGCTGGTTTCAACCGGTGAGCAGGTGACCATTGCTTTGCTGGCCATGGCGCTGGAAAAAAGAGGTATCAGTGCCCGTTCCTACACCGGCGGTCAGGTGAATATTCTGACCGATAATATCCACGGCAAGGCCAGGATACTGGAGATTGACAGTGCCCGGATCAACAAGGATCTCGCGGCCAAAAGAGTCGTTGTGGTGGCCGGTTTTCAGGGTATCGACCGGGAAGGTGATATCACAACCCTCGGACGTGGTGGCTCGGATACCACGGCGGTCGCATTGGCGGCCGCCTTGAAAGCCGATGAATGCCGGATCTATACCGATGTCAATGGTGTTTACACCGCCGATCCCCGTATTGTTCCCGAAGCCCGTCGGCTGGAGACCATTACGGTCGAGGAAATGCTCGAACTGGCGAGTCTTGGTGCCAAGGTATTGCAGACCCGCTCCGTTGAATTTGCCGGTAAATATCGTGTCCCGTTACGTGTGCTTTCCTCCTTTGAGGAAGGCCCGGGGACCTTGATCAGCTATGAGGAAAGCGCTATGGAACAACCCCTGATTTCCGGCATCGCCGGTCAAACCGATGATGCCAAGCTGACCATACGCGGGATTCCGGACAAACCTGGTATTGCCTATACCGTCCTGGGTACGATTGCCGACGCCGGTGTCAATGTCGATATGATTATCCAGAATGTTGGAGCCGATGGGACGACCGACCTGACCTTCACCCTCGGTCGTCAGGATTTACCACAGGCCCGGGCCGAACTGGATCGCCTGGCGACAGAGCTCGGTGCATCCGAGGTGGATGGAGACGAGCATGTGGCCAAGATCTCCGTAGTCGGGGTAGGTATGCGCTCCCACTCCGGGGTTGCCAGTACCATGTTCAAGTCTCTGGCGGCAGAGGGTATCAATATTCAGATGATCTCGACCTCGGAAATCAAGATTTCTGTAGTGGTCGAAGATAAATATCTGGAACTGGCGATCCGTACGCTGCACAAGGCGTTTGGTCTGGATGACCCCGAAAATCCGAATTGCACGGAATCTGAATGAACATTAGACTACAGGGAGAGTAGAATATGCTGATATTGACACGCAGAACAGGCGAGACCCTGAATATTGGAGACGATATCCAGATCACTGTACTCGGTGTGAAAGGCAATCAGGTTCGAATCGGTATTACCGCACCGCGGGATGTGCCAGTACACCGCGAGGAAATCTATAATCGAATCCATGATGAGGAACAGGATATGACCAATGACCTTGACGAGGGAAAATCCTCGATTGTGGAACAATAAACCCTTTACCCGGGAGCAAAAAATCACTATCCTACCCGACCGCACCAAAAGGAGAGGTGGCCGAGCGGCTGAAGGCGCTCCCCTGCTAAGGGAGTATGGGGTTTATAGCCCCATCGAGGGTTCGAATCCCTCCCTCTCCGCCATACATTGCTCCATACATGACCAGTATGCGCCCGTAGCTCAGTTGGATAGAGTACCTGGCTACGAACCAGGGGGTCGGGGGTTCGAATCCCTCCGGGCGCGCCAATAAAAACAAGGCTCTTCGGGAAAATTTGTGGGTAGGATCGAACGGTAACCTTCGGGAAATCATTGATTCGTATCCTGTTTCCGGAGATTTAGGCTACCGCGTCAAACAACGGTTGGTGACGTGTAACCGGCTGAAATCATGAGTTGT
>CAZTLH010000256.1:0-4628 GCA_964614335.1 uncultured Gammaproteobacteria bacterium | reverse complement strand
TACCTCAAATCCGCTTTCCCTCGTTACGTCTCCTATTCTCGGACAGCCTCCTAGGCAGGAGCAGAAAAACGCGCCCGCACAATAGCAAAATAACCCTCAAATAACAATACCTTGAAATTGTATAGTTCGCCTTTTCGCGATCTTTAATAATTCCAGCACCGGTATTTCAGAAAGTTGATGCTTTTAGAGTACATTACACACTAGGAGGCTGTCCGAAAACAGAGAGCCTACTGCGGAAAAGCGGACTTTGGTCCATTTTTCCGCTCATTTTCATTAAATAGAACGACTATTCGCCTCAGATGATCGAAAAAATGACCCCAAATCCGCTTTCCCTCGCTACGACTCCTGTTCTCGGACAGCCTCCTAGCGCCTGCACTACGGAAAACCGGTTTCGTATTATGCGGTGACTTCTGAGCATCAAATCATAAAATCGACTGAATACGCTTCTGCGCCGAGACTTAATTGAGGTGCCACCGCTTCAGTTCTGGATATCACCTGGCCGTGACGGATGACAAACAGCCGCGCAGGTCTCAGGCGCAGGGCATCCTGTACAGTTTTGGCCTGCAAAATCACCAGATCGGCTGGATTTCCTGGCTTTAGACCATAGTCCTTCAACCCCAGCGTCCTCGCACCATTGGTGGTTACGGCATCAAACATCGCGGCCATTTCGTCGGTACCGGTCATCTGACCGACATGCAACCCCATATGTGCCACCTCCAGCATGTCATGTGAACCCAGGCTATACCAGGGATCCATCACACAATCGTGGCCAAATGACACATTGATACCGGCTTGCAGCAATTCCTTGACCCGGGTCATACCCCGGCGTTTCGGATAACTGTCATGCCGCCCCTGCAATGTGATATTGATCAGCGGATTGGCCACCACCTGTATATCCGCTTCCAGCATCAGTGGCATTAATTTGCTGACATAATAATTATCCATCGAATGCATCGACGCCAGGTGGGAACCGGTTACCCTCCCCTGAAGACCCAGACGCCGGGTTTCAAAAGTCAGGGTTTCGATATGCCGGGACCACGGATCATCGCTTTCATCACAATGCATATCCACCATCAGGCCATGCTCTGCAGCCAAGGTACACAACTCCGCAATCGAGGAGGCACCGTCCACCATGGTGCGTTCGAAGTGCGGGATCCCGCCAATGACATCCACACCCATGGCCAGCGCACGTTTGAGATTCGAGCGATTATTGGCATAACGCAGATAACCATCCTGTGGAAATGCCACCAGTTGCAAATCAAGCCAAGGGGCAAATTTCTTACGCACTTCAAGCAATGCCTGAACTGCCAGCAGACGATCATCACTGATATCCACATGACTGCGTATCACCAGCGTGCCCCGGGCTATCGCCCAATGACAGAGCTTCTCGGCCCGTTGCTGGATGGACTCCAGGGTCAAGTGTGGTTTTAACTCCCCCCACAGCGCGATCCCTTCCAGCAGGGTACCACTCTTGTTCACCCGCGGTTGACCATAGCTCAGGGTCGAATCCATGTGAAAATGACTATCGACAAACGGCGGCGACACCAGAAAACCACCGGCATCGAGCATCTGAACCGCTCGTGCTTCAATCCGTGGCGCAATTTCACTGAAGTGACCGTCATGGATGGCGATATCACAATGCTGCTCATTGTGTGGCAAGCGGGCATTTTTGATCAACAAGTCCAGCATCAGCGCTCCTCTTTCCTGAACGGCAACAGCAATGCAGCTGGTGCCCGCGCGTTACGTGATACCAGTGCCATCCCGAGGATGGTCAGGACAAAGGGCATCATCAAAAATATCTGGTAAGGAATTGCAATCACATTACTGGCCTGCAAACGCAGTTGCAGGGCATCGATGAAGGCAAATAGCAGGGCCCCTGCCATGCTTTTATAGGGGCTCCATTGTCCAAACACGACCAGCGCGATACAGATCCAGCCACGACCGGAGATGACACCAAATGTGAAGGCATTGTATTGTGCCATCGACAGGAAAGCACCGGCCAAACCCATAAAAAAACCGGCAATCAGCAGGGCCTGATAACGGGTCGCGACCACACTGACTCCAGCCGAATACGCCGCCTGCGGATTCTCCCCAACCGTACGCAAATTTAATCCCCAGGGAGTACGAAACAGAATCCAGGCCGTGACCGGCACAATCAAAAAGGCGATATATACCAAGGCATATTGATCAAACAGAATAGGACCGAGAAATGGAATTTTTGCCAGCCAGGGGATATTCACGGTACTGAATGGCTCAATCACAGGGATGGTCGATGGTTGACCGAAGATCAGACGGTATAAAAAGAAGGACAAGCCGGAGAACAACAACGTGGTCCCGATCCCGGAAACATGCTGACTCAAACCCAAACTGACACATAGAACTGCCATCAATAGACCACCAAGCATCCCCGCCAGGACCGCAATCAGCACACCGAACCAAAGACTGTGACTGAAATAGGCTCCACTGAAACCGGCCATGGCTGAAAACATCATGATGCCTTCGATACCCAAATTAAGAACACCGGCCCGCTCGGCATAGAGTTCACCGATGGTGCCAAAAATCAAGGGTGTGGCGATACGCACCAGGGCGGCAAAAAAACCAACCTGCAGAATCTGTGACAGAATCTCCATCACGCCCCCTGCCCGGATTGCACAAGCCGCTGCCAACGCAGACGGTAACGGGTAAACATCAGTGCAATCAGCATCGTCACCAATGCTGTACCCTGAATGACATCGGCCAGAAAAACCGGCACCCCGGTGGCCCGGGACATAGAGTCGGCACCGGTGATGATGACCGCAAAAAATACCGCAGCAGGCAATACCCCCAATGGATTCAATCGAGCCAGCATGGCGATCACAATCCCGGTATAACCATAACCAGGGGAAATTGCTGCCATCACCTGAAAATGCAGACCACCAACCTCGCCGACCCCGGCCAAACCTGCCAGCAGACCAGACACCGCCGCCGACAGCAAGATGACGACCCCGGTCTTGTGACCGGCAAAGGCTGCAGCATGGGCATTCTCCCCCACGGCTGCAATCGAAAAACCCAGTGTAGTGCGCCGCATCACAAACCAGACCAATGGCGCAGCAATAAAGGCCAGCAACACACCCAGATGAAGCCGGCTTCTTGCCAGCAGTACCGGAAATTCTGCGGCGGACAGAATATCCGGAGAATCGGGGTAACCACTCACGGGATCTTTCCAGACTCCATCCAGCAAAGCCGTCATAGCATAGAGGATGACAAAGTTGAATAACAAGGTGGTCACCACATCATCGACCTTGAAGCGGGTTTTTAGATAGGCCGGCAGCACTGCAGTAACCGCACCGGCGGCTGCACCGGCCAGCAACATCAACGGAATAAGACTCCAGCCTGGCAAGCTCTCCAGGGCACCGACATAGGCGGCTGCCATGGCACCGGTTAATAATTGCCCTTCCGCACCAATATTCCAGAACTTGGCCTTGAAGGCGATGGTGACCGCCAGCCCGGTAAAAATCAGGGGTGTCGCCTTGACCAGGGTTTCCGTAATGGCAAATTTACTACTCAGGGCACTGCTGAAGAGCGTGATATAGGCATCAAACATATTGGCCCCGGCCAATACAATCAATCCGCCACAAAGTAACAGTGTGGCCAGAACCGCCAGAACTGGCAACAAGATATCCAGCCACAGTGGTGTACTTTCACGGATTTCCAGACGCAGACGCATCAGGCAGCTTCTTCAATCCCGGCCATCAACAAGCCAATATTCTGTACCGACGCTTCGGCAATGGACATCCGGCCATTGATCGCTCCTTCATACATCACCACAATACGGTCGGCCAGTGTGAACAGCTCTTCAAGGTCCTCGCTGATCAACACCACCGCCTTGCCTTCGGTACGTAGCCGCAGCAATTGCTCATGGACAAATTGGGCCGCCGCGATATCGAGACCACGTGTCGGTTGTGCGGCAAGGAGTACCATTGGATCCCAAGCCAGCTCCCTGGCCAGCAATACTTTTTGCAGATTTCCGCCAGACAGGGTCCCGGTACGTACATCCGGGCCGCTGGCGCGGACATCAAAAGCCTTCATCTGCGCTGCGGTGAAGCTGCGTATGGCTTTACGATTGAGTAAACCAAAACGACTGAATCTCGACTCATGAATTCTTGGCAAGACCATGCAGTCACTTAATGGCAGCGTGGTGATCAGACCCGTATGCATACGATCTTCCGGGATACGCCCAAGACCCCGTTTTTGTACCAGTTGCGGTGTGATATCCGGCAATTCCTTACCGTCCAGATACATCTGCCCGGTGATCGGTGTCAACATGCCAGACATTACATCGGCCAGTTCGGTCTGACCATTTCCGGAGACACCGGCGACACCCAGGATTTCACCGGCACAGACACCAAGGTCAATTTGTTTTAATGTCGTGCGCAAACCCGACGCTGTAGAGATCCCGGTCAGACGCAACAACTCCCGGCCCGTTATCGACGGGGATTTTATGGGAGCAACAAGCTCGCGTTCGCACATCAATTCAGCCAATTGTCGATTGGTCGTGGTGTCGTCATTGGCTGTAGTGGCAGTAACCCGTCCATAGCGCATAATCACCACCCGGGTAGTCACAGCCCGAATTTCATGCAATTTATGAC
>CAZTLH010000255.1:0-4648 GCA_964614335.1 uncultured Gammaproteobacteria bacterium | reverse complement strand
GCACTATACAGAATGAAGCCCAGATCCGGACCACTGTGATCCAGTACCATGACTTCATGAATCATGGTCAACTCCAGATGGGTGGCCGGATCATCGACCGGCATACGTGAATTTTCAACCAGATTCAGGATCAGCAGGGCGACCGCAATCATAGTCAGCATGGGTAAGGCCTGATGCCACAAGTTGCTGTCGATACGGGCATAGGCCGAAGACAGCGAAGTCGAACCGGTTAAACGTACCAGTGCAGCCAGTGCCAGAAACAGGGACGCCTCCGCCATGGCTCCCAGTTGTGCTTCACGACTGGCCCCCATTCCTTCAAAACTCGAGCCGGTGTCGAGTGCTGCCAGCAAGGTTAAAAACACACCCAGACTCAACAGGCCAGCGATCACAATGATGTCACCATCGAAGGCTACCACGGCAGCAACACCGCCCATGGGCAACAACAACAAGGCCATGATTAGTGCCGCCAGATTGACCACAGGACTGAGACGCAGCACCCAGGTACTGCTGGAGCTGTAGACCGCACCCCGATTCAGTAACTTGAACAGATCACGATAGGGTTGCAGCAATGGCGGTCCTTGACGACCTCCAACCCGGGCTTTGGTACAGTTGATAATACCGGGCAGCAGCGGTGCCGCGAGCAGGGCGATAACCGGCAACAGCCATGAGAAAAAACCGCTACCGGGCATCACAACTTCATCACAGCAACAATGGTCAGTAACAGGGTCAGGGCAATAAACAGGACATAGATGTGCATATGCCCACGTTGAATGATTTCAGCCTTACCCAATAGTTGCTTGACCCAGACGAAACTGGGGGCGAAAACCATATAGTGAAAAGGATCCTCGCTGCTGGTTTTGAGATAGGCCTGCTTGGGAAACAAACCCTCAGGCGCCTTGCTGTGGCGAATGATGTGCATCAGATTACCGAACTGGCTGTTGAGCGGGTCGGCAAAAGAAGACGCTGAATACTGCATGCGAGGGGTGTAAAAAGGAAAACCACAACCCCAGGTCGGGGCCTTATGTACACCTGTGATGGCCAGTTTACGACTACGCCAGTGCCACAACAGGGCAGATAGTGCAACCACTCCGACAAAGATCACCACCGCGATCAACAATTTCGCACTGATATCATGCAAAGACCCGGCTACAAATTCCAGATCGACACCGCTGATTTCAGCGATCGGGAAAACCAGACCGCTCACCACCAGCGGTGCTGCCAGCCCGATCAAAATACACAGGGCAGCAAGTATCAGCATCGGCCCAAACATACTGGCTGATACTTCCGTGGCTGCTGCCACGGCAGGTGACCTCGGTTCACCCAGATAGACCACACCAAACGCCTTGGCAAAACAGGCCGCCGCCAACCCGCTGATCATCCCCAAGGCCAACAGCACGGTGATACCACTGGCCAATACCGTGACCGAACTGCTGGCAACGGCGCTGAACCCCGCCATTAATATCAGAAATTCACTGACGAAGCCGTTCAGGGGTGGCAGACCGACGATGGCAATCGAGCCGATCAGGAAAGTCAGACCACTTTTTGGCATTCTTTTCAGCAGGCCACCGGTAGCCTCGATGTCCAGCGTCCCGGCACTCACCTGCACCGCACCGGCACCGAGAAACAACAGCCCTTTGAAAATACTGTGATTGAGTACATGCAACAGACCACCGCTGAGACCGATTACCGTGATCCAGGGCTTGTCGAGGGCCATCCCCAGCACCCCGATACCCAGACCCAGGACAATAATGCCGATATTTTCGACGCTGTGATAGGCCAAAAGGCGTTTCAGGTTGTGTTGGGCAAGAGCAAAAATTACACCCAGCACCCCACTGCTGGCACCGATAATAATCAGAGTCCAGCCCCACCATGGCTGCGGATGACCGAGCATCATCAAAATACGCAACAAACCATAGATCCCGACCTTCAGCATAGCACCACTCATCAGTGCTGAAACATGACTGGGTGCAGCAGGGTGAGCCTCCGGGAGCCAGATATGGGCCGGCACAAAACCGGCCTTGGAGCCAAAACCAAGTAATGCCAGGACCAGGATCAATGGTATCCATTGGCTGTGGGCTGTCAGTACCGGGGCGAAATCGGCGAAATTTGCGCTACCGGCCAGATTGGCCAACAAGACAAACATCACCAGCAAAAATACCGCACCCATATGGGAGGCGATCAGATAAATCCAGGCGGCATGTCGGGATGCTTCCTGTTCATCTTCATAACCCACCAGAAAGAACGGGGCCAACGCCATCACTTCCCAGGCCAGCATAAACATCAGGCCATCACGTGCAATAATGACCCAGGCCATACCGACAATCAGCACATTGAAATGCAGCCACAACGAGGCGGGATTACAGTCATCACCGTGGTGCCGCAGGTATTCACGACCATAGATGGCACACAGCAGGCCAAGACCGAAAACAACCAGCAAAAAGAAACTGGACAAGGCATCCAGGCCCAGGTGGATCTCACCACCAGGCATATTCCATTGCAGGGTGAATTCCTGGGGAGTGTGTGTCAGACCGGCTATGGCAACAACCAGACCCAGTGCACAACCTGCTACTGCCGACCATTGACCGGCACGGTGTGCCATATCTGCACGCTTGCGACCTGCCACCGCAGCCAGCAAGCCACCTGCCAATACCACAGCCAGCGCGGTCAGTAACCAGGTCATCCGTGCTGCCAGGTCATTTGTGCTGATCGATGCAAAGGGCAAAATCTGCCATACATGCGAGCGCATGCAAAGAACAGGCTGGCAATTTGACAGACAGTTTCAATGTTCGTTCTCGATGAGTAGGAAAACCGTGAATACTGGAGTAAAGCAACGTACAATCGGGTACTCGTCAAGACGACGAGATCCGGGGGCGACAGGATAAACTCAGCTCCGGGAAATGTACAGAGTGATTCTAGCAAATCCCGTATTTCGAAACCACCCGTCAGACCCTTGACAAATTATTACAGGCGGCTGACCTGTGTCTCGATGACTTGCGTCTACTCATCGCCATTTAAAGATTTCATATTGAACGTATCATCACGTTTCCCGCAGTTGATCCAGCGGGCTGGTAACAGCACGGATGTTTTGTTGCAGTACATGGGTGTAGATCTCCGTTGTTTTCACATCAGCGTGGCCCATCAGTTTTTGCACAACACGAATATTTATCCCTGATTCAAGCAAATGGGTGGCAAAGGTAATGGCGGAATGTGTGCGTAGTCACACGCTTGGTGATGCTGGTCTTCGTTACGGCCTTTCGCACCGCTTTTTGAATATTTGATGGGTCCAAATGGTGCCTTCGAAGTTCTTTGGTTCGCGGATCAGACGACAACCTGGCAGCAGGAAAAACATACTGCCAGATCCAGTTCGTGCTGGCTCCAGGATATTTCCTGGCCAGGGCATGCGGTAACCAGACATTGGCGTTGCCACTTGTCAGGTCTTCCTGAAACAGTGCCTTCGCTTTTTCTAGCTGCTGTTGCAAGACACCATGCAGGGAAGTGGGTAATAAGGTCGTGCGGTCTTTCCCTCCTTTGCCATCGCGCACCATGAGCAACCCGTTGGCGAAGTTAAGATCCTGAACCCGCAGTCGACAAACTTCCATCAGCCGTAGCCCACTTCCATACAACAGTTGTGTCATCAGGCCGGTGACGCCGGACATATTCCTAAAAATTCGAGACACTTCATCACAGCTCAACACAACAGGCAGCCGCACAGGTTTTTTCGATCGAACGGCAACAATTTCATCCGATACGGGAAGCTGCAACACCTGTTTGTATAAAAATATTTTGGACGAAGGGACTAAAAGAGGTATTGTGCTTAGAGAAGTGCATTGTTGTTACAACAGACATGAGGTCTGATGTTAGAGAATTCGGAGCACAAAACGATGTTATGGTTCTTGATGGGAATTTCATCAAAAGACTGGAGAATAGTAAAAAAGTCCATTTAGAAAGAATAGTTGAGGAAGAATTATTAGAAGCTCTTGAATCAGAGGGGATCGGTAAGCTTGGGGGAAACTGGAAAGGAATGTATTTGTTTTCAAAATCAAGATTAATTACCAAGCTTAATTTTGATGGTGCTAATGAATTTATTGCTGACACCCATTATTTCATGGAGCAATTTATAACAACAAAATCTACTAGCACATTAAGATTAATATATCTAAGTACATCTTACTTCCTAATTTGCATGGACTTCATACTAAAAGAGTATTCATATCAAGAGCACTCTGAACGAAGTAAAGTTATTGAAGACGGCATAAGATATGGGGTATATGGAAAAAAGAGAGCTGAGGAGATAGCTTCCGTTGCAACAAGTCTGCTTATGTCTTTCCAACATGGCAATGAAGTTGATAGTTCATCAATATATTCTGAACTAGAATCTCAGTTTAATGCAGTAAAAGCGGAACTATTAGGCGAATATTTTTCACACCCGCAGAATATGAAAACATTATTGTCGCGAGCTATAGAATTTGAACAGCATGCATTCTCAAAGAACTGTAAATCTCCTTCTATGTTAGACAATAATTTACAAAGTATACTAGGTGTCCTTTGTGACTTTTGTAGTTTAGATAGAAAGCTGGTGATGACATAAAAATATAAGAGGGATAGGAAGGGGGCTTTCATCCCCCTCCACCGGGTCATCGGTGGCAGT
>CAZTLH010000254.1:0-4659 GCA_964614335.1 uncultured Gammaproteobacteria bacterium | reverse complement strand
GCCCGGAGGGATTCGAACCCCCGACCACCTGGTTCGAAGCCAGGTACTCTATCCAACTGAGCTACGGGCGCGTGTATTGATCTCAGTTATCGAGTTTCTCTTTCAGTAACTGATTTACTTGCAGTGGACTGGCCTTGCCTTGGCTGACCTTCATGACCTGACCGACCAGATAGCCAAGAATTCTGGTTTGTCCATCGCGGTATTGTTGCTGCTGTTCGGTGTTGGAAGCAAGGACTTCGTCAACAATTTTTTCTATTGCCGCGTTGTCGGTGACCTGTTGCAGGTTTTCACGCTCGATAATACTGTCAACGTTGCTATCATTGTCATCCCACAAGCATTGCAAGACCTTTTTGCCGGCTTTTCCAGAAATGGTGTGATCATCGATTCGTACGATCAATTGACCCAGCTGGGTGGCGGATACCGGACATTGTTCAATCGTCTGGCCTTGTTTGTTCAAAAGGGCGGATAAATCGCCATTGATCCAGTTGGAAACCTGTTCTGCCTGTTGTGGGCAGACTTTGCAGGCTGCCTCAAAATAATCTGCCAGCGGACGTGACTGGCACAACGCAGATGCATCTGCAGTCTTCAGACCGTAATCCAGTTCAAAGCGTGCAAGTTTGCTATCCGGTAGCTCAGGTAGTTCAGCTTTGGCGGCATCGATGAATGCCTGGTCCAGCACCATGGGTGGCAGATCGGGGTCCGGGAAATAACGGTAGTCGTGTGCTTCTTCCTTGCTGCGCATGGAGCGTGTTTCATCCCGGTCAGCATCATACAGGCGTGTCTCCTGGACAACTTTTCCGCCATCTTCCAGCAAGTCGATCTGACGCTGGATCTCGTAGTTGATGGCACGTTCGACAAATCGGAATGAATTGATATTTTTGATTTCAGAACGGGTGCCCAGTTCATCCTGACCCTGAGGTCGGACAGAAACATTGGCATCGCAGCGGAACGAACCTTCCTGCATATTGCCATCGGAGATGCCGATATACTGAACCAGGGTGTGCAGTTTGCGCAAATAGGCGACGGCTTCAGCTGCAGAACGCAAATCCGGTTCAGAGACAATCTCCAACAGCGGTGTTCCTGCCCGGTTGAGGTCAATACCGGTCATATTGTGAAAATCTTCGTGCAGGGATTTGCCGGCGTCTTCTTCCAGGTGTGCACGTGTTACACCGATCGTTCTCGGCCCTTTGGCGGTTTCAATGGTTATCTTGCCCTGACCCACAATGGGTAGTTCAAATTGACTGATCTGATAGCCTTTTGGTAAATCGGGATAGAAATAGTTTTTACGGGCGAATATTGATTTGCGATTGATTTTGGCGTCAATGGCGAGGCCGAACAGTATGGCCATATGCGCAGCTTGTTTGTTCATGACCGGCAATACGCCAGGCAGGGCAACATCCACGGCACAGGCCTGGGTATTGGGTGCCGCGCCGAAGGCTGTTGAGGCTCCAGAGAATATTTTGCTGGTTGTACGCAGTTGTGTATGGACTTCCAGACCGATGACGACTTCCCATTGCATTAGATTTCGTACCCCTTTGGAATATGTTGATGCCAGTCGGTTTGCTGCTGATAGCAGTGGGCCATGGTTAATAGGCTGCTTTCATCGAAATAGCGGCCGATCAACTGCAGACCCACAGGCAGGCCCTTGCTGTCAAAGCCTGCAGGCAGGGAGAGGCCTGGCAATCCTGCGAGATTGGTCGAGCAGGTAAAGATATCATTCAGGTACATCGCTACCGGATCATTGGCTTTTGAATTTAGACCAAATGCAGTCCCCGGAGTGGTTGGGCCGACGATGATGTCACAGCTTTCAAACGCTTGTTGAAAATCATTAGCGATCAGACGACGAAGTTTCTGGGCCTTGATGTAATAGGCATCATAATAGCCCGAGGACAGCACATAGGCTCCGATCATGATGCGTCGTTTGACTTCATCTCCGAATCCTTCCGAACGACTGTGTTCGTACATCTCTTTCAAATCGTTGTATTTTTCAGTGCGGTAACCATAGCGTGCGCCGTCAAATCTCGACAGATTCGATGACGCTTCGGCCGGTGCTATGACATAGTAACAGGGAATCGAAAGCGGACTATTGGTCAGTGAGACCTCGACCGGAATGGCGCCCAGTGACTTCAGCTCATTGATCGCCTGTTCTACAATACTGGCGACCTCAGAATCGATGCCGTCACCAAAGAATTCTTTTGGCAGGCCGATACGCTTGCCGGCGATGGAATCTCCCAGTTGAGCCATATAATCGGGTCTGGGCGCTTTGACGCTGGTGGAATCACGTGGATCATAGCCCGACATGGCTTGCAATAGCATGGCGGCATCACGCGCATTTTGTGCCAGTACGCCACCTTGATCAAGAGACGAGGCAAAGGCGATCATGCCGTAGCGGCTGACTCGACCATAGCTGGGTTTGATCCCGGTGAGACCACAAAAGGCCGCGGGTTGCCGGATGGAGCCACCAGTATCAGTGCCCGTGGCGATCGGTGCCAGTCTGGCAGCAACCGCAGCTGCCGAGCCACCGGAACTACCACCGGGAACACGATGTTCGTCCCAGGGATTGTGTACCGGTCCATACCATGAAGATTCATTTGATGAACCCATGGCAAATTCATCCATGTTGGTTTTGCCGAGTGTGACCATTCCAGTCCGATTGAGTTGGTCAACCACAGTAGCATCGTAGGGGGAAATAAAATTGCTGAGAATTTTTGAGCCACAGCTTGTTAACAGGCCCTTGGTGCAAAAGATGTCTTTATGCGCCAGCGGAACACCGGTCAGGATATCGCTGTCATTTTGTTGTAACCGTTGGTCTGCTGCACGAGCCTGGGTCAATGTAAATTCAGGGTCAACGGTTATGAAGGCATTTAAGCGGGAAAATTTTTCGATACGGGACAAAAAAGTCTGAGCCAGTTCTACCGCAGAAACCTTTTTGTCATGTAGTGCAGTACTTAGAGAATGTAGGGAAAGGTTGTTCATCATGACGATATTTTCAGCTTCAGTTTGATGGCGATGAGGTAAAACCGGCAAATCATCGGCAGGGGGCGATTATTCACGGCAACAGGGGTTATTTGATTACTCAATGACTTTCGGAACAAGGTACAATCCGTCCTCGGCGGCAGGGGCGAGTGCCAGAAAGGCATCCCTGCAGTCAATTTCGGTCACCTGATCATCACGCAGGGTCAAGGGGCTGTCCTGTGGATGGGTCAATGGTTCGATCTGGCTGGTGTCAACAGCATGCATCTGCTCGACCAGTTCCAGAATTCGGGATAAGGATGCAGCATATTGTGCCGCTTCATGGTCGCTGACAGCCAGTCTTGAAAGACCTGCGATGTAGCTTACAGTGGTTTCATCTACTGCCATATCATTTGCCCGCTGAGTATTCGAAAACGGGCATTATAGCCGATGTGTGCTTGAACGCGTAGTTAAGCATTGGTAGAGTGCCACCCTTTTAACAGTAGTCTGAAAAATAGATCCAATAATTATGTTTAAACGTCTTTTCGGTTTTTTTTCCAATGACCTTGCTATCGATTTGGGTACGGCCAACACATTGGTTTATGTCCGCGATAAAGGGATTATTCTGAATGAGCCATCTGTGGTCGCCATTCGTGTCGGTCAAGGCAACTTTAACACCAATAAATCGGTTCTTGCCGTTGGCAAAGAGGCCAAGGCCATGCTGGGTCGTGTTCCAGGCTCCATACAGGCGATTCGGCCACTCAAGGATGGTGTGATCGCCGATTTCACAATCACCGAGGTGATGCTTAAGCATTTCATCCGCAAGGTGCAGGAAAATCGTTTCTTTTCTCATCCACGAATTATTATTTGTGTACCCTGTGGCAGTACCCAGGTTGAACGCAGGGCCATCCGTGAGTCGGCCGCCGGTGCCGGTGCCCGCGAAGTGTATTTGATCGAAGAGCCGATGGCGGTAGCGATCGGTGCCAATCTGCCGGTATCGGAACCCACCGGTTCCATGGTGGTAGATATCGGTGGCGGGACCACCGAGGTCGGTATTATATCTCTGGGTGGTATGGTGTATTCCCAGTCGGTTCGGGTCGCCGGGGATACGTTTGATGAAAGTATTATCAACTATGTCCGGCGCAGACACGGTGTTTTGATCGGTGAAGCGACGGCCGAAAAGGTCAAGAACACGATTGGCACCGGTTGGGCCAAGTCCGAGCAACTTGAAATGCTGGTCCGGGGTCGAGATATTGCCGAAGGGATGGCCCGCAGCTTTACCATGAACAGTATGGAAGTCTATGAGGCGGTCAGCGATTCACTTGATACCATCGTATTGGCAATCCGCAAGGCCATGGAACAGACTCCACCTGAATTGTCGGCAGATATTGGTGACAAGGGCATGGTGATTGCCGGTGGTGGTGCCTTGTTGCGGGATCTCGACCGACGTCTGTCTGAAGATACCGGGTTGCCGGTTGTTGTGGCAGAAGATCCTTTGACCTGTGTTGCCAGAGGTTCGGGTCGTGCGCTTGACCAAATGGATATTCTTGGAGATGTTTTTACGCAAGAATGAAGATCCGAATTTGTAGTCGCAATGCTCTTGTCTTGATTGAGCCGTTGTTTTTAATGCATCAGCCGGCCTTGTAGTCAGCGCGACCATGGACCGGCAAAACGCCCGAATTGGTCCTACATGGGCTCTCTTTTTTT
>CAZTLH010000253.1:0-4663 GCA_964614335.1 uncultured Gammaproteobacteria bacterium | reverse complement strand
GGGTAGGGGGTATCCAGACCAGTCACACGCAATACCGGAGCCTCCAACGATAAGAAACACTGTTCCTGTACGCTGGCAGCAATTTCTCCGGCGAAGCCCCCGGTCAAAGGCGCTTCATGACTAATCACTAATCGCCCGGTCTTATTGACTGAATTGACAATTGTCTCCTGATCCCATGGCAAAATAGTCCGAAGGTCGATTATTTCACAGGAAACACTGTCTTTCTCGGCCAGATCAGCCGCCATTTCGAGGTATTGCATCTGCGCACCCCAGGCCAGCAAAGTTATATCGCTACCCTCGCGAACCACTTCACAACTGGAAAGTGGCAGTTCGTAATCGCCTTTTGGCACCTCCCCCACACTGGCGCGATAAATCCGTTTTGGTTCCAGAAAAATCACCGGGTTGGGATCCCTGATTGCTGCCAGCAAAAGGCCCTTGGTCTGATAAGGATTTCTTGGAACCACGATTTTGAGCCCGGGTGTATGCGCGAAATAGGCTTCCGGTGACTGGGAGTGGTAATGTCCACCGGCGATTCCTCCGCCATAAGGCGTGCGTATGGTGAGACCACCAACGTTGAACAAATTACCTGATCGATAACGATATTTTGCCGTTTCATTGACGATCTGATCGAAAGCCGGAAAGATATAATCGGCGAACTGGATTTCCGCAATCGGCACATGACCCTGAGCGGCAAGGCCATTGGCAAAACCGATAATCCCTTGCTCGACCAGCGGGGTATTGAAACAACGCGTTGCGCCGTACTTCTCCTGCAACTGGGTCGTGGCCCGAAATACCCCACCAAAACCACCGACATCCTCACCAAAACATAATACCTTGTCATTCGTTGCCATTGCGATATCGATGGCGTTGTTCACTGCCTGCAAAAGATTGATTTTCATCATGGCCTAACCCATCCTGCCGACACTGCCGGCTGTCTTTGGGTAGGCTTGCGGGTACTGTTCAATCTGGCTCTTGAGTTGCTGCAATTGTTCTTTCAACAGTATAGATGGCCGGTCATAGACATCGGTAATCAGGCTGTCAAGCTGTGGTGATGGACGCTTTTCAGCAGCCTTCATCGCCGTCAGAACTTTTTGCCGCTGTTCGGCAAATAACGTCGTATCCTGCTCTTCTGTCCACCATCCCTGCAACAACAACCATTTCTTCATTCGCTGTAGTGGATCCTTGTTACGCCACTTTTCCTCTTCCTTTCTACTCCGGTAACCGGAAGGATCATCGGATGAGGAGTGAGCCGCGAGACGATAACTCATGCTTTCAATCAACACCGGCAAATTCTGTTCGACAGCAATACGTCTGGCCTCCAGGGTTGCGCCATAGACCGCCAGAATATCGTTGCCGTCGATCCGAATGGTATGCATCCCATAGCCAAGTGCCCGTGGTGCAATGCCATCGGCTGCAAACTGTTCACTTGATGGTGTTGATATTGCGTAACCGTTATTACGACAGAAGAATATGACCGGCACCTTAAGCACCGAGGCCATATTCAGGGCGGCATGAAAATCGCCTTCCGATGCCGCACCCTCACCAAATACGGTGACGGTACAAAGACCACTTTTTGTAATTTTCTGACCATAGGCATAGCCTGTAGCCTGTGGAATCTGGGTCGCCAACGGTGAGGAAATGGTCATAAAATGAAGTTTGGCTGAACCATAATGCACCGGCATCTGCCGGCCCATACCGTAGTCGAGGTCATTGGCAAACAGCTGATTCATGAACTCATCCAGACTGAAACCGCGATACATCAGGGCACCCTGCTCACGATATTGCGCCATAATCATGTCAGCATCGTCAAGTGCGGCGGCAAAACCCACGGTACTGGCTTCTTCACCGGTCGACTGCATATAAAAACTGACCCGACCCTGACGTTGTGCAGCCAGCATACGTTCATCCAGAACCCGGGTCCGCAGCATGGCACGATAGATACGTAATGCGGTCTCTTGTTTCAGCTCTGGCAATATGGCATTTTTATACGGTGTGCCATCCTGTTTCAGGATGCTATAAACCGGAATCGCCAACTCGTTGCCACAGATAAATTCGAGTTTATTCACAATTGGTTTTGATACAGGCATCTTTTTAGCTTCCTCTTTAAAGGGTTTAGAGTACATAGCTGCAGCGCCCTTTTGAGGCTTAGCAACTACAACTGCATGGCAGCAGGATAAGGCTGTGTTTACAGTTTCCAGCTACAGCATGCCATTTGCCCCCTCTTTGGATATACCGTGATCAACGGTCTCACAAAAGAAATAACATTCAGCACACTGGACGTAACAACAGTATAGGCTGATTGGATCAGACTGTAAATTTAACTGCTGAACTGTCAGAAGCTCCAGACAGGGTTATGAAACACAGGATTAGTCAGTTGTTATTGAGCCAGTTGGCCCAATGGTCATCAATCGAGAAAACAGTCGGCAAATTCTGCGCTAACGGGAACTATTGTGAACAGCCTGAGGCACCGTCAAACAAATCCCGGGTGGATTTTATGGCTCTTTTGGAGAAACTTTTGCGGCTCATTTCTGAATCAGCAACGTGGTGATCCTGTTTTCTACTCGGAATACCCCAAATAGGCCCTTTGAACGGCTTCGTTCGCCAGTAAATGATCACTGCTGTCAGACAAGACCATATGACCGGTTTCCAGTACATAACCACGATCCGCAATATTCAACGCCGCCCGGGCATTCTGTTCAACCAGCATCACGGTTACACCTTGCTGGTTCAATTCGCGAATAATACCGAAAATCTCCTCAACCAGCAGGGGTGCCAAACCCATCGATGGTTCATCCAGCAGCAGCAATTCCGGTTTACCCAGCAGGGCTCTGCCAATCACCAGCATCTGTTGCTGACCACCGGACAAATTCCCTGCTGCCGACTTTCGTCTTTCCTTGAGGATTGGAAACAATTTGTAGACCCGCTCCAGCTCGGTCTTCATCCAGTGTTTGTCTTTACGTCTGACATAGCCACCAAGTATCAGATTATCCTCCACACTCAGCGGCGCAAATACCTGTCTGCCTTCCGGTACATGACAAATTCCGGCCTTGACAATCCGGTGTGGCAACCATTTGCTGATTTCCTGGTCCTGCAGGTAGATACTACCGCTACTCGCTTTATGCAAATTCGATATGGCATGCAGCAAGGTCGTTTTGCCAGCGCCATTGGCACCGACAAGCGCCACCAGCTCCCCCGCATTAACATTCAGTGAAATATCATATAACGCCTGTATCGGGCCGTAATGACTACAAAGATTGTCGATCCTTAATAGTGATTCGTTTTTAGCTTCCATCCTGGTCACCCTCGCCAAGATAAGCCTTGATCACGGCTGCGTTACCCTGTATTTCCTGTGGTGTGCCTTCTGCAAGACGTTTGCCAAAATTCAGCACCATGACACGATCGGATACCTGCATGACCAGACCCATGTTGTGCTCAACCAGCAGTACCGTGACTCCAGACTCGCAAATCCTTCGAATCAGGGCGCGCATCTCGGCCGTTTCTGTATCATTAAGACCCGCAGCGGGTTCATCCATCATCAAGAGATGCGGATGTGTAGCCAAAGCACGGGCGATTTCAAGCCGTTTGAGCAAACCGTAAGGCAAGGCCGAAGCTTGCATATCCGTGACTTTGTCGAGACCGCAAAATTGCAGGGCTTCATGCGCCCAGGCTTGTGCCTGTTGCTCTTCCCGAATGACCGCCGGCAACCGCAACGCAGCTTGCCAAAGACGAGATTTGGTGCGCAAATGACAGCCGACCATAACATTGTCCAGAGCTGTCATATTGAAAAAAATCTGCAAATTCTGGAAGGTACGTGAAACTCCCCTGGCGGCAATTCGACAGGGCTTGTGGTGGGTGATATTTTGCCCCTGAAGTATGATTTTCCCGGTATCGGGCTGATAGATACCGGAAAAAAGATTAAACAAGGTCGTTTTTCCAGCACCATTGGGTCCGATGACCGAATAAACCTGGTTCGCTTCGACGGTAAACCCCAGGTCTGCAATCGCCCGCACTCCACCAAAGGCCTTGCTTAATGACACAATTTCCAGAAGCGCCATTCTTCAGTCCTGTGTTTGCAGTTTTTGAGGCCGCACTCGTCGCAACAGGTTCTGAATACCAAATAACAGACCTTGTGGCAAAAATATCATCACCAGCATCAGGATCGCACCAAGCATCATGACTTCGTAATCTTCAAATACCACCAGCAGCGCCGGCAAATAGGTCAAAATAATGGCACCGAGTATGGCGCCATAGTTCGAACCCATACTGCCAAGAACCACCATCGTTACCAGCTGGATGGAAAAAAAGAATCCGAATGAATCAGGGCTGATAAAGGATTGCTGATGGGCAAACAAACTGCCAGCCAATGCTGCAATCAACGCAGCCAGCACAAATACACCTGACTTGGTCACGGTGGTATCGATACCCATCATTTCTGCGGCAACCTCGGAGCCATGCAACGCACGCAAGGCACGCCCGCTACGTGAACTGATAATGTTTAATGCCAACCACAACACCAATAGCAAAATTACCGTGATCACAAAATACCAGCGTAGATCGGTATCGACTTGCCAGCCAAAAACTGACAAAGCAGGAATGTCTCCCAGACCATCCGGTCCGCCGGTAAAATGATCTTCCTGAATCAGAAAAATATGCACGATAACAC
>CAZTLH010000252.1:0-4674 GCA_964614335.1 uncultured Gammaproteobacteria bacterium | reverse complement strand
CTCATATCATCGCTCTCACAAGGCAAACTGGTACGCCAATACTACGCAATTAATACTCAAACTTCAATTATTTGTTGGGCAATCCTTATAAATTACTTGAGATACATCAGTGGCTCCCGTTGACTCAGAAATGTGTCGACTGGTTTTTTCTTTCGATAGCCATAAATGGCAAACTGACTCAAAAACAAGCTACTAATCCAGCGTTTCATAATCCTGGCGAGAACTTCTGGAGATATATAGTATCCATTAAACAATATTACAAATAGTGCATAATAATAAATTTCGGGTGGTTGTTGTCAGAAACACTCGGAATCCCGGAAGAACTCTCTACCCACCGAAATACCGGTTTGCGATATTTTGAAGGTCATTCCTGTCAATGAAGCAGTCCACATTCAACCCGGAGTATTGTGCTCGACCCAACGCTCGCCACTGGCTGCCATTTCTTTCTTCCATAATGGCGCCTTGGCCTTTAATTTTTCCATGATTTCCCGACAGGCGGTGAATGCTGCTGCACGATGTGCCGACCAGACCGCCACCAGGACAATTGATTGACCTGGAAAGATCTGTCCAACACGATGGATCAGCAATACATCCAGCAGTCTGAATTCTGCAATGGCCTCTTCCACCATCTGTTCCAGATAAGACCGGGTCATGGCCGGATAATGCTCCAACACCATACTTTTGACCTCATTATCTTCATTATAATCCCGCATAGTGCCGACAAAAACCGCGGTTGCTCCTGCTCCGGTCGACAATTGCGACGGCTGTTGCCTTTCATAGGCTGCCAATTCCTGCCAGGGCAGGAATTCGTGATCAACGATTTCGATTTTCATTTTACCCCCCCGTCACGGGTGGAAAAAATGCGATTTCATCTCCTTCCACGAGAAGTTGTGATGAATTGACATAGGACTGATTGACCGCAATCAAGGTATTCCCCGGCATTGGAATGGTATTGACAACTTTGGCCCAAACCTGCCCTGCCGTTAATTCTCCGTTATATTCAAGACTGACACGGGATTGCCCCACAATTTCTCTTAGACTGGCAAAAAACAAGACTTCAACACGCATCATACATCCTCATTTGTTCGGCAGTAATACCTGCCAGAAATTTGATAGCAAGAATTTGTTGCTAGCGGGAGTTCCCGTTTGTTCGCTACCCAGTGCCATCTCCTGGTCCGGACAACATTGGCCAGACAATTCCACCGGCCAACAAAATCTGTTGCAACAGACGTAAGGTCATACCCCACAATAGTGGTAATGCCTGATCGCGTAAACGCACCGCAGGGTAGCGAACCCGGTCATAGGGTTCAAATGCTGTCTGTTGTCTGCTGTCGGTTAATTCCGAGACTGGAACCCAAAGGGATTTCTCGACTTCATCGCTGACACCCACGGACACCGGCTCAGGGATACGAAAAATGAAAGAGGCAATCGTCAAACCCGCGGATTTACCGGCAGACTTGCCTTCCAGGTCATCAAAACGGGTGAGACAATCCGAGCTTGCGGGTTGCCAACACACCTCTTCCAAAATTTCTCGCCGTGCTGTGGTCAGTAAAGAATCATCACCCGGATCCATCATGCCGCCGGGAAACGCCAGATGCCCGGACCAGGGATCCTCCAGACGTTGCACACGTTGTATCAACAACACGGAGAGCGCATCCTGCTCTCCGGCAAAAACCACGGCAACTGCGGCTTGCCTGACATTTTGCCCCGAGAACAGGTGTGGTCTGTGCTGTTTGAGACGATTCCAATTCAATTTCTAACCCCTGCCTGCAGCGGCAACACTGGAATCGGCCACATCCAAGCCGTTCAGCCAGCCTTGCTTGTTGATATATTCGAGAAACTCATTTTCAGCATAGAAATGGACAGCCTGCATGCCAGCATCGATCGCACCACGTACATTCTTTTTTCTGTCATCAATAAAAACCAAATGTGAAGGTGAAATTCCTGTCAGATCAAACACCCGCTGGTATATTACCGGGGAAGGCTTGCAGACCCCAACCTCATAAGACAATATTTTATGTTCAAACAAGCTGTAAAATTCGTGTTGGCCAAAACAATAGGCACTATGAATTGGATTGTTGTCGGACAACAGAATCAGGCGATAACGCCTGGCCAGTTTCGGCAATAGCGCAGCAAGCTGCTGATTGACTGTAAACATATCAGCAAAGGCCTGTTCGAACTGCTCAGCACTGATATTCAGTCGTAATTCGCCGATGACCCGCTGACAAAAGGCATCCTTGCTATAGCGTCCCGCATCGAATTGCTTCCAACGACCACTCAATCTGAAATACATTGCGATCAGCCAGCGCGAACGCCCTGACAATTGCGCCAGGTTATCCACCACACGCCAGGGATCATAGGGCTGCAAAACATTACCCAGATCAAAAACAATGCCTTCTAATTGATTATCAGACTGCATAGCTGGGGTCGATGGTGTTTATGGTCATATCATGACGAAGTCTATCATGCTATACCGTTACAGTTAAAATCTGGCAACACATTAGCAGGGGGTCTCGCCACCCAGGGATTCCTGCGGGAACAACAGACGCAAGTACATAACACCTGCCAGCCCGGGAACGGTCAAAATATTGCCAAACTGTCAGCAAACTGGAGAAGATTACGACAGTGTAATTATTTTTCTTTGGAATCGAGTTCTTCTACCCAGCCTGCATGATGCTCGCGGGCCCAATTGCTGTCGACATAGCCTGTCTTCATACCGTCGAAAGTCCCGGAAACACCAATGGTGCCGAGATAGATATGTCCCAGCGAGATTCCGAACAGGATGATCGATGCAATGCCATGGATCATCAGAGCCTGACTCAAGGGTTCCCTACCCAGCGCCAGCAAAGTGGGAAAATCCAAAACCAGTCCTGTTACAGAAACTGTCAGGCCTGCGAAAAACAGAATCCAGTACCAGGTTTTCTCACCCATATTGAAAAAGCCTGCCTGCACAGGCACCCGACTGAAAAAACCACCACCTTTGAGCAACCAGCCAAGGTCTCCACTACGGTAGATATTACGACGCATCCACAGCAGCAGCAATATCACCAGGAACAACACAAAGACCGGGCCGATATAATCGTGCAGGGATTTTGAGACCTGGGCAATCGTACTGAATACCGTACCGCCGGTCAGTGGCAAGAGCAGTTTTCTGCCAAAAATCAGAATGATGCCGGTAAAGGCCATAATCAGAAAGCTAAGCGCCACCAGCCAGTGCAATATTCGCTCATAGGTTTTAAAGCGTTGAATTTTGTCTCCAGAGAATCCCTCAGCAAGACGCAAACGACCCCGTAACAGAAAAAACAGCAGAATCAGCCCGATGAAGACCGGTAGTACATACAATAAACCAGGGATAATTTTTTTTATCCGCAGCTGGCGAAATTTTTCACCATAAGCATTGATGAAAATAACACTCTCCAATCCCTGCTGTTGGGATCGGGCCGGCAATATCAAACCATCACGCTGACGCACAGCCCGCCATAAGTCAGAGGCCGGATTAGGTAGCGGTATGGCACGACGCATCTCCGGCGAACGATTGTTTTGTGCCGCCAATACTGCTGTGGACTGGAGCATAAAGACAGCCATCAGCAGCAATAGACATACAGGAATCAGCGCTCGTTTTTGCATTATAGCCAACCTTTCAAGTGATCAATCCGGCACTAGGAGGCTGTCCAAAGAAGTCTGCATGTCCCGACCACAGCCATCGTGGGAATGCGGTGAAGGTATGCCGGTATCTGCAAGCCGGATACAGGAGCCCATCCTGTGACAGACTCCTGATCACAAGGGTCCTTAGCGTGTTACCTCGCCAGACAATCCGGCGCTGGCCCGAAAAGCGGCCTTGCTGCGTGATACGCCCCAGTTCAACGCACTGGCACCGCGATTGATAATACGTTTGCGGTAGATATCGGAAATGGTACTGGCATCACCGGCCAACAGCGCCTTGGTGGCACATATTTCGGCACAGAGCGGCAGTTTGCCATCGGCCAGACGATTTGCGCCGTACTTGCTGAACTCTGCAGCACTGTGGTCTTCTTCCGGACCACCGGCACAGAAGGTGCATTTATCCATCTTGCCACGCGAAGAAAAGAAACCGTTTCCGGGGAACTGTGGCGCGCCAAAAGGGCAGGCATAAAAGCAGTAACCACAACCGATACAACCATCTTTATCATGCAGGACCACACCGTCCTCGGTGGAATAAATGACATCCACCGGACAGACGGCAATACAGGGTGCGTCTGAGCAATGCATACAGGCAATGGACAAGGACCTTTCGCCTGCTTCCCCATCCTTGATGGTGACTACCCGTCGTCGATTGATCCCCCAGGGCACGTCATTAACATTCTTGCAGGCCGTTATACAGCCGTTGCATTCGATACAGCGTTCCACATCACAAAAAAACTTCATTCGAGCCATGATCTGTTCTCCTTAGGCCTTGCTGATCTTGCACAGGGAAACCTTGCTCTCCTGCATCTGTGTTACCGAGTCATAACCATAGGTCATGGCCGGATTGGCAGACTACCCCAGGACCTGTCTCTTATAAACAACTCCGAGCCCACGAGACTAAGGCGAAACTCGTCAGCAGTCTTCTGCTTGAAAAACA
This sequence comes from uncultured Gammaproteobacteria bacterium, assembly GCA_964614335.1. Taxonomy (GTDB): domain Bacteria; phylum Pseudomonadota; class Gammaproteobacteria; order Arenicellales; family DRJH01; genus DRJH01. Next base: position 74 of record CAZTLH010000252.1, on the reverse strand, counting down.
AAAAAACAAACGACACACAACCAAAGAAAAACATCAGAGATAACAGAATGACAAGCTACACTGACGCCACGGCA
>CAZTLH010000251.1:0-4707 GCA_964614335.1 uncultured Gammaproteobacteria bacterium | reverse complement strand
GGTACGGATCTGTTTGTTCGTGGTGAAATCGCCCAGCTGACAGCACAGCAGTGTACAAATGGTGGTGGTTATCTCGATTATCAGGATTTTACAGCCTACGAGGTCCAACTTCGCGCACCATTACAAATCGATTACCGTGATGCCAGAATCTGGACGAATCCCCCACCGAGTTCCGGCGGTCTGCTGATGGCCTTTGGCCTCGATTTATTACAGCAGCACGCCGCAGCAACCGGTTGGGGTGAACGTCAGGCCTTGTTGACTCTGGCGGCGGTACTCGACTGTACGACCCGTGCCCGTATCGAATCGCGACTCAGTGTAGAAGATCCGAGGCCAGATCCGAAAAAAATATTGTCACCGGCCTTGCTGCAACGTTACCGCGACGAACTCTCAAATGTCGTGAAAAGCTATGCCGGAACAACCCATTTCAGCGTCATCGACGGCGACGGCAATGCGGCTGCCATGACCGTCTCTAATGGTGAGGGTTGTGGCAGTATTGTGCCCGGTACCGGCATCATGCTCAATAATATGCTGGGCGAAGAAGATCTGAATCCCTGCGGGTTCCATACCTGGCCGGTTAATCAGCGTATGAGCTCAATGATGAGTCCGACCCTGATGCAAAGGGCTGATGGCACTGCCTGTGCCCTGGGTTCCGGGGGTTCGAACCGGATACGCACGACCCTGTTGCAGGTGATACGAAATCTGGTGGATTACCCGTTATCGCTTGAAGAAGTTGTCCGTGCACCACGTTTGCATCTGGATGATGAAACCCTGTACATAGAAGGCGGATTCGAACCGGCTGCACTGGCGTTGTTACTTGAACATTATCCGCAACAGCAGACCTTTGCCTCACGCAATCTGTTTTTCGGTGGTGCACATTGTGTCCGTGCCGGTCCAGCTGGCGTCGAGGCCTGTGGGGATCCAAGACGGGGAGGCAATGCCATGGTCTTGCCGTAGATCACCGGTGCCAGAATTTCCTGAAAATAAAGTGTCGAAGCCACTTCACTGAATTTAGTATCGGCAATTTCTTACAGAAACAAGGCTCTGGCATAGTCACCGATTGTAGCAGGATAAAGTGGTTTATCTGTGCTCGCGCGCTCGTAGTAGGCAATAATCACGGATGAGTCGGCGATTGAATGGCCCTGGTCAATGTGTTTCTAGCATAACCGCCGCAATGACCAGTTTATTCATCGCTGAAACTGTTGCCGGGATCTATTCTTTGGCTGTGCTGTCGTGTCACCACGAGTGATGCAACGAGGAATGCTTTGTACAATCCATGGGTAATGAGAACGACTACAGGTGGACATAAAGGATGGAAAAGACAAATACCCTGTATGGTTGAATATGTGATAGTTTGTTCGTGTTTCTGAATCTTCATGATATTGATTATGATCATACTGTTTGCAGTGTTGACACTGCTGGCCGGGATCATCATGGTGTTTAGTCCGGAAACTTTATTTGATTTGCTACGCAGGCACAGCAAAAAACCTGTAACGTATCTGCTGGCAATAGTGATAGGACTGGGTCTTGGTGTAGTACTGGTCTACCAATCCGGTGTAGCAAAATATCCGCTCACAATAGAGGTTATCGGTTGGCTTGCGGTTGTAGCGGCCCTGGTGATTGCCGTCATTGGGCACAATAATTTTAAACGACTGATCGCCTGGGCATTGTCACAGGTTAGACCGTTAGGTCGTATTGGTGGTGGTGTGGCCATAGGTTTCGGGATTTTTTTGATTTATGCATTCAGTTAATGCGAGCGCCGGGTTGTTGTTATGACATTGGTGGCCGGGCCTATTCCACGTAGTCTGACGAAAGACTCCCTTACCCAGGGAGTGCAGCAGTTGACCGCTGCAGATGCTGATCTGGGTGCGGTTGTTTTACATCTGGGTGAGCCACCGATGTGGGGTAGAAGACCTGGTTTTGCTGCATTGATACAGATTATTCTTGAGCAACAGATTTCATTGGCCGCAGCACGTGCCATGTATCTCAAATTGGCAGGGTTTCTGGGTCAAATCAGACCGGAAACGATTTATGCCTTGCAGGTGCGTGGCCTGCGGGAGTTTGGTCTGACCCGACAAAAGTCCGGCTATTGTCATGGTTTGGCCGAACGTATTGTCCAGGGTCGTCTTGATCTCACAGCCGTGGCCCGTCAGCCGGACGATATCGGGTGTAAACAATTACTCGCGATACCCGGTCTGGGACCCTGGAGTGTTGGTATCTATTATCTGATGGCGCTTCGACGTCCCGATATCTGGCCACAGGGTGATCTGGCACTGGCTAACGCACTTCGTGATATCAAGCATCTGACGGTATTGCCCTCATCAAAGGAGCAGCATCATTTGGCCTGTTCCTGGGCTCCCTGGCGTTCAGTTGCAGCCCGAATTTTGTGGATGCACTATCTCGCTAAAAGAGGTCAGTATCCAGATTGATTGAAGAAATTCCCTGAATTCAACCAGCTCAACGTGTCATCGATATTGGACTTTCGGCAGCACACACAGCATCTCGAACAATAGATTGGCACCGAGCAGGGCGGTATTGCCGCAGGGATCATAGGGCGGGGAAACTTCGACCAGATCAGCACCAACGATATCCAGACCACGACAACCGCGCAAAATTTCCAGACCCTGTGGAACTGTCAGACCACCCACCTCCGGGGTGCCAGTGCCGGGTGCGAAGCTCGGATCAAGACCGTCGATATCAAAGCTGATATAGACCGGACCGGTACCGAGTTGTTGACGGATCTCGTGCATTAATGGTGTCAGTGAATGGTGCCAGCATTCCTCGACCTGAACCACCCGGAAACCCTGCTCGCGTGACCAGTCAAAGTCATCAGCGGCATAACCGCTGCCACGCAGACCGATTTGTGCAACCCGCTTGCCACTCACGAGCCCTTCCTCAACGGCCCTCCGAAAGGGTGTGCCGTGTGCGATGGCTTCACCGAACATGGCTTCATTGATATCCGAATGCGCATCGATATGGACCAGACCCAGTGGCCCATAGCGTTTTTTCATGGCTCGCAATATGGGCAGGACAATGGTGTGATCACCACCGAGGGTCAGGGGTATGGTGCCCTGGTCGAGGACAGCAGTATAGAACTGCTCGATGATGGTCATGCTTTTTTGCAGATTAAAGGTGTTGATCGGCACATCACCGAGGTCGGCAATCTGGATGCTGTCAAAGGGTGCAGCCCGTGTGGCCATGTTATAGGGACGCAATAACGAGGACTCGGCACGGATCTGACGTGGACCCAGACGCGCACCGGGTCGGTGGGAAGTGCCGATATCCAGCGGCACACCGATAAAACCGGCGTCAATTCCTTGGTTGTTGACCGCATTCGGTAGACGCATCATGGTTGCTGGTCCGCCAAAACGGGGCATTTCGTTGCCACCCAGTGGCTGATTGAATGTACTCATGTTGGGTCCCTCGGTTCAGGTGAATTTTGCCGCACATTATCGAGTACTTCAGCTACACGACGATTGTGCTGTTCCAGACCGATGGTAATACGCAAACAGTGAGCGAGGCCATATTCGTTGAGAGTCCTCGGGATCAATCCTTGTTGACGCAATGCAAGGTCAGCAGCTTTTGCAGCCTCGTCGTTTGCAAATTGCACACAAAGAAAATTGGTCGCAGAGGGCAATAAAGTCAAACCGCTGGTGATTAATGCCTCCATCAGACTGCTACGCTGTTTTTGGTTGTGTTCTGCCACGGTCTGGGCAAACGTACGATCACCGAGTGCGGCGATACCGGCCATCTGTGCTGCCGTGGAGACCGTGAACACACCACGCAGTTGATTCAAAATGCGACAGACAGCCCCCGGTGCATAGGCCCAACCCAGACGGAGTGCGGCCAGACCATAGATTTTTGAAAAGGTGTGCAGGACCACGACATTCCCCGGCTCATCATTGACCAGATCGCAGCCATCACGGTAGTCACTATCCGCTGTATTGAATTCGGCATAGGCCGCATCGAGGACCAGCAGGATATGCTCTGGCAAGGCTCGTCGAAGACGTTTGATCTCGGTGATGGGTAAACAGGTCCCGGTCGGGTTATTGGGGTTGGCCAGATATAACAGACGGGTCTTTGTACTGACCCTGGCCAGCAGGGCATCGACATCGGTGCAGTAGTTGGATTCGTCAGCAGCCACCGGCTGCGCACCAACAGACTGTGCCGCCAGTTTGTAGGCGATAAAGCCATGTCGACTGTACAATACCTCATCACCGGGACCGGCATAGGCCCGGGCCAGCAGGTTGATCAGCTGTTCTGAACCGGATTCACAGACCAGATGCCCAGGCTCCAGACCATACTGTTGGCCGATGGCCTCACGCAGGGCCGTGCTGTGGCTGTCCGGATAGGTTTGCAGTTGGGTGAAGACCTTCTCCAATGCCTGTCTGACCTGTGGACTGGCCCCGTACGGGGATTCATTGGACGATAGCTTGATGATTTCGGTAACGCCGTTGACGGCAAAGTCACCTGGCAGATAGGGTTCAACCTGCTGCAGATAGCTGTGGGCTTGAGGTTTGCTCATGATGCCTCCAGATAACTGGCATTTTCATCAATTTCGATCACCGTGGGTACGGTGGCGGTGAAAGAACGTAGTAATGCCTGCTTTAATGCGGGTATGGAATCAGGTTTTTCTCCACAGCAACCAAAGGCTGTTGCCATGGCGACAAAATCGGGTGTTTTGAGATTGACACCGATTGGCTCAATACC